>DBEXMY010000113.1:0-8311 GCA_048168905.1 Collinsella sp.
GTAGCTCAGTTGGTTAGAGCGTCCGGCTGATAACCGGGAGGTCACAAGTTCGAATCTTGTCAGGTCCACCATCAAAACTGTGAAGAGCCCTGGGGCGTTGCCTCGGGGCTTTTTTCTTGTCTGCGATAAATCTCATTTTGGTTTTGTGTGCTGTGCGAAAGATTGGGTAGTATAGCTATTCAATGCGGCGACCTTGCCGCGTGTTAACCGCTACGTACCGGAGGTGTTCCATGGTTCGTGTCGACATAGAGACCATCGTCATGGCCGCCGGTCCCGTGCCATCGCTTATCGTGCTTCGCGAGCGCTGCAGCAAATCGGACTCGCCCGCGCCACTGCGTTCCCTTTCCATTCAAACTGGTTCGTTTGAAGCCGCTGCCATCAGCCGCGGCATCGATAGCGGCCGCGCCGAGCGCCCGATTACCCATGACCTGTTGCTCGATACTGTTGGCGCCCTGGGTGCCAAGCTCGAACGCATCGAAATCGTTCGCGCCGAGCCGCCCGTGTTTTACGCGACGGTTGTCGTGTTGGCCGATGGCAAAGAGCATAAGATCGATGCGCGTCCCAGTGATGCCATTGCCCTTGCCGTGCGCAGCAATGCCCCCATGTTTGTGGAGGACGACATCATGAATCGCCTGGGCACCGTTTCTGCCCATGCCGAGGAAGTTGACGACGAGCGGGAGTTCGAGAAGTTCGACGAGTTCGTCCATACGCTCTCCCCCGATGACTTCTAAATGTGGGGCGGCCAGGCTGCGGAGCGTTCGCTGATGGCCGGCGGTATGTCGGCTGAGGCGGCGGCCATTGCGCGCGAGGCCCAGATGCGCTCGGAGGCTTCTGAGGCGGCTCGCATTGCCTATGTGACGCAGGCCCGCACGCTTCGCGAACGCCGCGGCTCGTTTATCAAGATGGTTGTCGTCTCCGCCCTTGTCGCGGCAATCTGCTCGCGCCTTCGTGGTACAGTTGGTGCGCTTGGGTTTTCGATCTCTACGGGCCTCGTGATCTGGGGTGTGGTCGATGCGGTCATGCTGACCAGTCAGATCAAGGTGCTCGACAAGCGCGCGATGGATATGATGCGCACCCGCGACGCTGCCGCTAAGATCGCCGCCGAGGCACAAGAACTGTAATGACGCCAGACTCGATGGGAAGGTCTAAAGATGGCACAGGATATGCAGGACGCCGGTAACGTCTCCGCCGAGCTCGACGCCATGGTGTGCGATCTGATCGGCGCGTTCTTGGACGACCTTGCCGCCGGTGAAAACCCTGGCGTGGTCGTGGCAATTGAGGACGCCGCTTCCAACCGTTATCTGGCGGCGCTCGATGAGGATGGCGAAGAGGCGTGCCTCGAGGCGGCCACCAACTTTATCTCCGAGCACAAGATGGGTCTTAAGGACGAGGGCCTGGGCCGTATCGCTCGCTATGCCATCGGCTACACCGGCTGCGTCGAGATTGACGGCGGCTATCACGATGCTCTGCTCGTGAGCTTCTTCGAAACCACGCTCGAGAGTGGTTTTTCGGCATATGTGCTGTATGAGGGCATGGGCGCCGGCGATGGTTTTATGTGGAGCGACCCTGAACCTGCAGGTGAGGAAACCCCTCTCATCTAAAATCGCTAAAATAAACGAGTTTTCGGTAAAAGGCTCAATATTCCCGCTGAGCGTTGTATCGCTGGGCGGGCCGCATACGCGTGCCGGTTGTATATAGATAGAAGATAGGGGAACTACATGCGCGTAGACAATCTGAGGAACATCGCCATCATCGCTCACGTCGACCACGGCAAGACGACGATGGTCGACAAGCTCCTGCGTGCCACGGACGCCTTCCGTGCCAACCAGCAGGTCGAGGACCGCGTCCTGGATTCCAACGACCAGGAGCGCGAGCGCGGCATTACGATTCTCGCCAAGAACATCTCTATCGAGTACAAGGACGTCAAGATCAACGTCATCGACACCCCGGGCCACGCCGACTTTGGCGGCGAGGTCGAGCGCGTGCTGCGTATGGCCGACGGCGCCCTGCTGCTGGTCGACGCTTTTGAGGGCCCCATGCCCCAGACCCGCTTCGTGCTGCGTCACGCTATCGACACCGGCCTTAAGATCATGATCGTCATCAACAAGATCGACCGTCCGGGTGCTAACCCCGAGAAGGCCTACAACGACTGTCTCGACCTTATGGCCGACCTGGGCGCCACCGACGACCAGCTTGAGTTCGCCATGGAGCACGTGGTCTACGCCAGCGCCATGAATGGCTTTGCCCGCCTCGATCCCAACGACGGCAACATGGACATGTATCCGCTGCTCGATATGATCATCGACGACATGCCCGCGCCCGAGGTTGACGAGAACGCCCCGCTGGCCATGCAGTGCGTGACCATCGACCACTCCAACTTCGTTGGCCGTATCGGCATCGGTCGCGTGTATTCCGGCGCCATTCACCAGGGCGACCAGATTCTGGTTGTGAAGAACGACGGCTCCAGCGCCACCGCTACCGTCAAGCAGCTCTTTACCTTCGACTACCTGGGCCGCACCGAGTGCCAGGAAGTCGGCGCCGGCGATATCGCCGCTGTCGTGGGTATTGACCGCACCGATATCGGCGATGTTTACACCGACCCCGAGAACCCTGTCGAGCTCGAGCCCATCGAGATCGACCCGCCGACCCTGTCCATCGTCTTTGAGGCATCGACCTCCCCGCTCGTCGGCCGCGACGGCGACATCGTGGGCGCCCGTCAGCTCAAGGAGCGCCTGTTCAACGAGGCCGAGAACAACGTGACCATGAAGATCGAGGAGCTCGAGGACAAGAGCGGCGTCGAGGTCTCGGGTCGCGGCATTCTGCACCTGTCCGTCCTGATGGAGTCCATGCGCCGCGAGGGCTTTGAGTTCCAGGTCGGCCGTCCCCGCGTTCTGTTTAAGAAGGACGAGAACGGCAACAAGATGGAGCCTGTCGAGCAGGCCGTCGTCGAGTGCCCGGACGAGTACTCGGGCAAGGTCGTTGAGGTCTTCGGTACCTCCGGCGGCATCATGACGAGCATGGACACCTCGGGCATCGTGACGCACCTCGAGTTTAAGATCCCGACCCGCGGCATCATGGGTCTTAAGAACCGCATCATGAACGTCACCCACGGCGAGGGCGTGTTCTACCATACCTTCCTGGAGTATGGTCCTTACGCCGGCGAGATCGGTAACCGTCAGAACGGCGCCATGATCTCCATGACCACCGAGAAGGCCGTTGCCTACGCTCTGGGTACGCTGCAGGAGCGCGGCCAGCTGTTTGTTGAGCCGGGCACCGAGTGCTACGAGGGCATGATCGTGGGCGAGCGCAGCAAGGCTGGCGACATGGTCGTCAATATCGCCCGTACCAAGAACCTGGGCAATCAGCGTTCCTCGACCTCCGACATCTCCGTCCAGCTGGTGCCGCCCCGCACCTTCTCGCTGGAGGAGGCGCTGGAGTACATCGCCGACGATGAGCTGGTCGAGATCACTCCCAAGAACATTCGCCTGCGTAAGCGTCTGCTCAACGCCACCGACCGCAAGAAAGCTGCCGTCCGCGCCGGTCAGGTCAACAAGTAAGCGCTGGGCTTTATAGCGTCTAACAAGAAAGGGCGTCGACCGCGATGGTCGGCGCCCTTTTTGGTGCAAGGGGGACGGGTTAGTTTGCACCACAGCTGGGGCGACTATCCCTCCGATTGGCTTCCCAGTCAAAGTAAAGTTGTTTAAACATATACATAATTCCACTGAATATAGCCGGTATGATGCAAAACTGTTAACAGATAAATATCAACTGGTATTAAATTAAAAGACCTATTGACCTGCGGTTTACATGATTGGTATCTATATATTATTTTATGCATTGTGGCATAGACGAACCGTCTTAGAAGGTGCTCCCCAATGGGTTCTTGCAATGCGCTAGGTAGGTTCTCGTTGATGTTGGGGCTTGTGCTCGATCCGACGATTCGCCGTATTCCACACTGTGTTGTAGGAATTAGGGGACAACTATGGACGTACACCGCTCACGGTCGCTGGGTATGGCGGCTCTGATTTTCATTTTGATTAGCCTCACCGCCGCAGTATTTCACGGCGCAGCCCCCGTGCGCGCCGAGGATGTGACGACGCCGACGCCGATTGAGATCAACGGCGATACGGCAACGGTTGAGGTCAAGCTGTATACCGATGAGAACCATAATAAGCCTTTGGGTGATACTGCCGTAACGTCTACTTCGAAGCTCTACGGAGCTTTATCGGCACAATTTAAAAGCGGTAAGGCGCCTTCGTCTGGGAACAACATCGCTGTCTATGAGCTGCCAGGCACCATCGTCGTTGATGACGCAGGTGGCAACCTCATGGAGGGTCCGGAATCTTCTGCCGCCCAAGCTGGCACGTGGAAGATCGAAGGTAATAAGGTTGTCTTTACGTTTGACAAGGGCTGGCTTGAACGGAATCCTGCGAACATTCATGCCGCGGCAAACTTCTCGTTCCAGCTTAAAAACAAGAATGTCGGTTCTGGTAGCAACGCATCTGTCGTGTTTCCTGGTGCGGGAACGATCAATATCCCTACCAAAGACGGCAAAGTCACAGGGACGAAGTCGGGGACCTTCTTCCAGGGAGCAGATGGCGTGGCCAAGGTTACCTGGACCGTTAAGCTCACCGTCGAGTCGTATGCCACGAATGTCAAGTTAACCGACGCGCTGGGCGACAACTTCAACTTTGTGATAGGCAGCTTCGCACTCGACGGCACGAAGCTCGAACCCCAGCCGAAGATCGACAGCCAGGTCGCGACCCTCGACAGCCTGGGCAATCTTTCCCAAGGCGACCACACGATCACGTACGAAACGGAGCTGAAGAGCGGCGTTTCGGCAAACAGCGGCGATTTGATCAAAGCTGACAATACGGCAATGTGGAATTGGGCTGGTTCAACCGACGGCGACAACAAAACAGCTACGGCTGAGCCTGTTACATTCGGCTATGACATGATCAAGAAGTCCAATGGCTCAGGCACGCCGTCGGACATCAAGTGGACGGTCAAGCTCAACCAAGGCAAGCTCAAGGCCGACATGAGCGGCTACATGTTCACTGATAATCTGGACGGAAAACAGACGTATACGGGCAACTTTACGGTTTACAAAGGCGACTCGGAGGCGAGCGGAGTCAAGATTTGTGAAAGAAAACTTGAACCTAAGGATAATTCCTTTTCCTATACGTTCCCGAACAACCTTGAGGATAAGTACGCCACCTACTGCATCGTTTATCACACCAAGATGAACGACACGAGCTCGTACGACACCGTGCGCAACAACGCGACCATCGAGCGTGAAGGCTCCGTTTCCGGTACCGATGAAGGCAGTTTCACGCCGCAGCTGACGGGTGTTGTGCCGATCACCAAGAGGCTCGTGAGATCCAATGAGGCGGCGACGACGGGCAGGGCGACATGGGAGACGAAGGTCGCGCTGAAGGCGATCGTCAATGCGGTCCATCCAGACGAGGTGACGGTGAAGGACACGTTTCAGTCGGCATGGTCGCAGAAACTTGGTGTCGACGAAAGCTCCATTACCATTAAAATCGGCGATACCGTGCTGGAACGGGGCGCCGACTGGAATCCAACGGCTAGCTTTCCGGGTAATGAAACAAAGGAAAACTACGACCTCAAAATCATCGTTACCAACAAAGTGAAAGACGCCCTCGAGAAAGAGGACTACGCCGTTATCACCTACGACACCACATCAGAAGAGCTGTCGGGCTGGTACTCAAACTTTGCGTCGGTCAGCGCGCCGGGCCTGAAATTAAAGTGGTCGTTCACCGAACCCGTCAAGTACGTTGTCAACCAAGAAACGAAGCCCGCGGTCGAGAAGCCGGAAGCGGAGTCGAAGGTGTCTTGGGTTGAGAACTTCGATTGGCATACCGTTGACGGCTCGGATGAGAAGGGCGCCTGGATCGTCGACTGGACGGTGTATGCAAACCGCCAAAAGGGTAATAAGGGCGCAAATGGCGAGTTCGAATACTTTGGAGCTGGAAAGCTGGGCGGGAAACCGCTGAATATCGTTGATAGCCTTCCGGATGGTATGAGCTATGTTGCGAATTCCGCAAAGTATACGCTCGTGCAGAATCCCTATGATAAACATACGGGGCTCCATCGCGGAAGCGAGGCCGAGACGGTCGTTGATAGCCAACCGCTTGTCACCGATAGTGTCAAGAGTGATGGCAACACTGTCACCTTTTCTATTCCTACGACTAAGCTTGAAAGCTATGCCGGTTATGTCAAGCTTACGTATCAGACAGCGGTCAAGCGCGGTGAGCTCGATACCTCCACGAACGAGGTGAAGTTCACCAATTCTGCGCGCGCCGAGTCGGGAAGCAAGAAATTCGACTCTGGCAGTGGTGCTGTCACCATTAAGAACAACGTTATCGAGAAGACCGGCGAACAGGTCGACAATAGCAATCGCATCAAGTACACCATTTTCGTTAACGAGTCAGCTGTCGATCTTAAGAGTGGCGCTGGTGTTCTCGAGCTGGTCGATACCATGGATGCCAAGTGCACGTTGGTGCCGTCGACGCTTAAGGTCTATGAGCGCGTGAACAACGATTGGTCTGAGCTGGCCGATAAGGATTATTCGTCAAAGATGGAGCAGGTCAACAACGAATCTGGCTCATGTACGAGATTGACACTTAACGTGCCCGATGAGAAATACCTCAAGGTCGAGTACGAGGTCATCCCGAGCGGAAATCCTGGCAACAAGGTTCCTCTTTCCAATACCGCCATGCTTACGGGTGTGAAGGACGGTTCTGCGACTGATGATCAAACATGGGAAATTAAAAAAGCTTCTGCCAGCGCAGGTGGCAACGGCTGCGGCATCACGATGACCAAGTACGACGCCCAGCAGGTCGGTGCGACGCTCGAGCGTGCGGAGTTTACGCTCTACAGCGTGAATATGGACCAGGTTGCAACGGTGGGTATCGAGAATGCAAGGACTAAGTTTGAAGCCGTCTCCACCGACGCCAACGGCAAAATCTCGTTTGGCGCAGAAGGCAAGGCGATGGTAAATTGCGTGCTCTACCAGCTCGTGGAGACGAAAGCGCCTGACGGCTATGCCGCGGCGGCGCCCACGTGGATCATGCTTAAGGGCAATGCTGACGATGAGGAGTATCAAACTGAGCTCAATAAAGCGAAGAGCATCGTCAAAGACTCCGAAATCATCGGCGATGACAAAAAGGACGAGATCTGGATCTACGACAATCGCCTAACGGGCTCTGCGGTTATTAAAGCAAAGAAAGTGCTTGAAGGTGGCACCTTCAAGGCGGGACAGTTCTCGTTCGAGCTCAAGGATGCCGAGGGCAAGGTGCTCCAGACGGTGACTAATGACGCCGAGGGCAATGTCTCCTTCAACGTCGACTACAACAAGGCCGATACCTACACTTACACCATCTCTGAGGTCGTCCCCGAGGGCGCCGAGAACAACGTCAAGGACCACATCACTTACGACACAGTCGGGCACAATGTCACGGTTAACGTGACTATCGACAATAAAAATGAGCAGCTCGACACCGTCGTCAAGTATGACGATGACTCCCAGGTGCCGTCGACTTTTATCAACAAGTATTCGACCACGCTACCTGAGGCGGGCGGGGCTGGTTTGACTATGACGTATTTAGCTGGTGCTTCGATGCTGTGTTTTGCTGCGACATTGATGCATACTCGTCGCCATCGCGATCAAGGTCGAGGTGGTAGCCGTGAGTAGGCTTTGCCGCCGCTTGTTGGCTATCGCGACAATAGTTACGGTCGCAATGCTCTCTTTTGCGATGTTGCCCGGGATGGCCCGCGCGGCAGGCACTGGAGCCATTACGGTGGACGGTACGGTTGCGACGCGGTATGACGCGTACCGGCTCTTTTCGGCGACCGTTGTCGACGACGCCGATACTGACCAAAAAATTGCAACTGACGTAACGTGGGCGAATGATGCCGTTTGCCAGGCCGTTCTCCCGGTGCTTCATGACGTGGGGCTTGATAGCTCGGCATCGACGGCGCAAGAGGCTGCCGAATGGATGAATGGCGACGGACACATGACGACCGCGCTGGCGACAAAACTCGCCAGAGCAATTTGCAGATCCGGCGTCCCTTCCGTGGCCTTTAACGCGGGCACGGTGGCCGAGCTGCCCAGCGGATACTGGCTCATCGTCGCCGACGACGACGCCATCGCCCAGGGCGAGGCCGGCACCGCGCCGATCATGGCCCTGGTCGGCGGCAGCGCCGTCACCGTCAAGCCCAAGGCTGCGACGCCCAAGGTCGCCAAGCACGTGCTGAAGGACAGCACCACTGCATGGCAGAAGGCCGC
>DBEXMY010000114.1:0-9245 GCA_048168905.1 Collinsella sp.
ATGTTGCACATATCGATGCCGTGCAGACAGCACGCCACGGGCTCGGTCATGGCACCCTGCTCGAAGCTGGTGTGCTCGCCCAACTTGTAGACTTGCTGCATATCGACGGAGCAGTACTCCGCAAAGCCGCCGTTAACGGTGGTGCCGTAGCCGGTCATATGCTCGCAGTAGTGGTTGATTCCGTCACGGCAGGGTTCGCAGCAGCCGCAGGGATGGTTTGGGTCGATGCACACGCGATCGCCCGGTTTAAAGTCGGCGACGTCGCTGCCTACGGCCTCGACAACGCCCGCAAACTCATGACCAAGGATCGTGGGCGGGGTAACGTCGGCTGCGCCCTTGTCGCCTTCATAGATATGAACGTCGGTACCGCAGACGCCGCAAGCCTTGACGTTGATCAGAACGTCGCGCTTGCCCACGGCCGGCTTTGTCGAATCCTCGACCCTGAGATCGTGCTTTCCATAGAAGACCGCGCTTTTCATGGTGACTCCTTAACGTGGTGGTGAATGTTGTAATGAAGTATAGGTATGTCTGCAAATATAGACAAGCATATCTAGACAAGTAAAAAAGAAATATGAATTGCAGCTATCAGCTATATCAGATTTAGCAGGCGAAATACTGGACATATACCGTTTACGGCCAATAATCAACCGTTTACCGACCGTAGTATTTATACTAACTTGTCTAGATAAGTGATATGATAAAAATAGAAGCGCAAGAAGTCAGGGAAGCGGGCCTACCCGTCCTATTGCACGAGGTACACGCAAACGGCGCGTCTGCGGTCTCGAGTGAAGCCAAAACCGCAGCGCTCCGAATGAAGAGAGGGGGATTCCCCGTCATGATGCAAAAGATACAACGTTTCGGCGGTGCAATGTACACGCCTGCAATTCTTTTCGCATTTTCCGGAATCGTCGTCGGCCTGGGTACGTTGTTTACCACCGAGGCGATCTTTGGCGAGATGGCCACTGCGGGTCATCTTTGGTTTGATTGCTGGAATGTGCTGCTCCAGGGTGGTTGGACGCTCTTTAACCAGATGCCGTTGCTGTTTTGCGTAGCGTTACCAATCTCGCTCGCGAACAAGCAGAACGCTCGCTGCTGCATGGAGGCTTTGGCCATCTACCTTACCTTCAACTACTTTGTAAGCACAATCTTGGGGCAGTGGGGCCCTGTCTTTGGGGTCGACTACTCTGTCGAGGCGGGCAGCGGTACTGGTCTTGCCACTATCGCAAGCATCAAAACGCTTGATATGGGCATCATGGGCGCGCTTATCATTTCGGGTATTGCCACGATGCTTCACAACAAGTACTTCGACACCGAACTTCCTGAGTGGTTGGGCGTGTTCTCGGGCTCCGTGTTCATCTATATGATCGGTTTCTTCGTTATGGTTCCGGTCGCTATTATCGCCTGCCTGGTATGGCCGCATGTTCAGGCTGCTATCGCCGCCTTCCAGGGATTCATCCTTTCCGCCGGTACGTTTGGCGTGGGCGTCTTTGCTTTCTTCGAGCGCGTGCTGATTCCTACAGGCCTGCACCACTTTATCTATACGCCGTTCTATTACGACAACGCGGCGGTCAACGGCGGCATCTTTGCTGCTTGGGCCAACATCCTGCCCCAACTGGCTGCCGATCCGAGCATTGCTCTTAAGGATGCCGCACCCTGGGCTGCCTATACCTGCCCTGGTTGGACTAAAGTCTTCGGCTCGCTTGGCGTCGCCATTGCGTTTTATATGACCGCCAAACCCGAGCGCAAGCAGCGCGTCAAGGCTCTGCTCATTCCCGTCACCCTTACCGCTATGCTTTGCGGTATTACCGAGCCGCTTGACTTCACCTTCCTGTTCATCGCGCCCGGCCTGTTCGTCGTCCACTGCGTGCTCGGAGCGCTTGGCTGCATGGCTCAAAACCTCCTTGGCGTCGTGGGCATCTTCGACGGCGGCATCATCTCGATGCTCTCGTGGGACTGGCTGCCCCTTTGGGCCGCACACGGTCTGCAGTACGCCATCTCCATCCTTGTCGGTCTGTGCTTTACCGCTCTTTGGGTCGTGGTCTTCCGTTTCCTGATCGTCAAGTTCGACTTTAAGACCCACGGTCGCGAGGATGACGATGTTGAGGTCGAGCTCAAGTCCAAGGCCGACTACAAGCAAAAGCAGGGCGGTGCTGCTGCTAGCAAATCGGTCGCCCAGAGTAAAGATGATGAGCGCTTGGTGCTTGCCGAGAACATCCTCGATCTACTCGGTGGCACGGATAACATCATCGATGTAACGAACTGCGCCACCCGTCTGCGCGTTAACGTCAAGGATAAGGGCGCCGTTGCACCCGAGGCTTCCTTCAAGGCGATCGGTACGCATGGCTTGGTGGTCCAAGGCCAGTCAATCCAGGTCATCATCGGCCTTGCTGTCCCGCAGGTTCGCGAGAAATTCGAGAGTCTTCTGTAAACCATCGTCCATCGAAACAATCGGCCTTGCAGAGCCGGTATGCACCGCAAGGCCGATTCTAGAGATAAAAAACTCCACTTCTAGGTAACAATTCCAAACCGTGCAGGCCGCGTACGGGGATGGATTGAGCAAGCGGCCAGAATGAGGAGGACATCATGTCCAAGAAAAACTATGCCGTGACCATTGCCGGCGGTGGCTCCACCTTCACCCCGGGCATCGCTCTAATGCTGCTTGAGGAGCGCGACCGCTTCCCGGTCAACAAGGTGACCTTCTACGACAACAACGCCGAGCGCCAGGAGATCGTTGCCAAGGCGTGCGAGATCTACTTCCACGAGAACGCTCCCGAGGTTGAGTTCAACTACACCACCGACCCCGAAACCGCTTTTACCGGTACTGACTTCGTCCTTGCTCACATCCGCGTGGGTCTCTACGCTATGCGCGAGCTCGACGAGAAGATCCCCCTCAAGTACGGCTGCGTTGGCCAGGAGACCTGCGGTGCCGGCGGTATCGCCTACGGCATGCGCTCCATCGGTGGTGTCATCGAGATCCTCGACTACATGGAGAAGTATAGCCCCAACGCCTGGATGCTCAACTACTCCAACCCCGCGGCCATCGTCGCCGAGGCCTGCCGCGTGCTGCGCCCCAACAGCCGCATCATCAACATCTGCGACATGCCGATCGACCTCATGGATAAGATGAGCCGTATGTGCGGCATCAAGGATCGTCGCGAGCTGCAGTATAGCTACTACGGCCTCAACCACTTTGGTTGGTGGAGCAAAATCTACGACAAGGAGGGCAACGACCTCATGCCGCAGATTAAGGAGCACATGGCTAAGAACGGCTACCTGGACGGCATCGAGCACGAGGCCGGTAAGGAGCAGCATGTCGAGGAGAGCTGGATTCACACCTTCGGCAAGGCCAAGGATGTCTATGCTGTCGATCCCGAGACGATTCCCAATACCTACCTCAAGTACTACCTGTACCCGGACTATGTCGTCGAGACGTCTGACCCCAACTACACTCGCGCCAATGAGGTTATGGACGGCCGCGAGAAGAAGGTCTTTGGCGCTTGCCGCGACATCATCGCCAAGGGTACTGCTAAAGACGGCGGCTTTGAGCCAGATGTACATGCCAACTACATCGTCGACCTTGCCTGCGCGCTGGCCGAGAATACGCTCGAGCGCTTCCTGCTGATCGTCCCCAACGATGGCGCTGTGCCCAACTTCGACCCGACGGCCATGGTCGAGGTGCCTTGCATCGTCGGTTCCAACGGCTTTGAGAAGATCTGCCAGGGCCCGATCCCGCAGTTCCAGAAGGGCCTCATGGAGCAGCAGGTTTCCGTCGAGAAGCTCGTTGTCCAGGCTTGGGTCGAGGGCAGCTACCAGAAGCTCTGGCAGGCACTCACGCTCTCCAAGACCATTCCTTCGGCGAGCGTTGCTAAGCAGATCCTGGACGAGCTCATCGAGGCCAACAAGGGTTTCTGGCCCGAGCTTAAGTAAGGACTACTGTCTCGAACCCTCACACATCTCTGCTTCATTTGCGCCGCCGCGGTGTCCGGATTCGCCCGGATGCTGCGGCGGCGCTATACTTATACGGTTTGAAGTACCTGTACTAAAAGGAGCTGTCGTGTCCCTTTCCATCGGTATCGTGGGCCTGCCCAACGTGGGCAAGTCGACGCTGTTCACCGCGCTTACCAAAAAGACTGGCCTTGCCGCCAACTATCCGTTTGCCACGATTGATCCCAACGTGGGTATCGTCGACGTGCCCGATAGCCGCCTGCAAAAGCTCGCCGACATCGTCAACCCGGGTCGCATTGTGCCGGCGACGGTCGAGTTCGTCGACATCGCAGGTCTGGTGAAGGGCGCTAACGAGGGTGAGGGCCTGGGCAACCAGTTCTTGGCAAACATCCGCGAGACCGACGCCATCTGCGAGGTCGTGCGCTACTTTAAGGACCCCAACGTCATGCGTGAGGTGGGCCGCACGGGCGAGTTCGTCGACCCCGCCGGCGATGCCGACACCATCATGACCGAGCTCATCCTGGCCGATATGGGCACGCTCGAGAAGCAGCTGCCCAAGCTCGAGAAGGAGGCCAAGCGCGACAAGGAGCTCATGCCCAAGTTCGAGGTCGCCAAGCGTCTGCTTGCCTGGCTCAACGAGGGCAAGCGCGCCGCATCCATGGAGATGACCGACGAGGAGCGTGCCGCTGCCAAGGGCCTGTTCCTGCTCACCATGAAGCCCATCCTGTATGTGGCCAACGTAGATGAGGACATGCTCAACGAGGACTTGGCGCCCATCGACGGCGTCAAGCCGCTGCCGATCTGCGCCAAGATTGAGGCCGAGCTTTCCGAGCTCGATCCCGAGGACGCTGCCGACTACCTGGAGAGCCTGGGCCTGGAGCAGCCCGGCCTGGACGTGCTCGCGCAGGCAGCCTACAAGCTGCTTGGTCTGCAGTCGTTCTTTACGGCTGGCGAGATGGAGGTCAAGGCCTGGACGGTGCGTCAGGGCGCGACCGCCCCGCAGGCCGCCGGTGTCATCCACACCGACTTTGAGCGCGGCTTTATTAAGGCCGAGGTCATTGGCTATGACGACTACATCGAGCTCGGCGGCGAGCAGGGCGCCAAGGCCGCCGGCAAGCTGCGCATCGAGGGCAAAGAGTATGTCATGGCCGATGGCGACGTCGTACACTTCCGCTTTAACGTGTAAGGACGACGCGCATGTTTAAATATGGCAAAAAAGCCGGCTACATGGGCATCGCGCTGCTGGTACTTGCAGTGCTTCCGCTGGTGGTCGCAGCGTGTGTTATCCCCAACATTGGTCCCGAGGTGGCAACGAAGTTTAATGCCGCCGGCGAGGTGACGCGCTGGGGCAAGAGCTACGAGCTGCTGGCACTTCCGGTGCTCAACCTGCTGTTGAGCGTGGCGACGTACTTTACGGCGGGACGCCAGGCAAAGAACAATGAGGATTCCGCCGCCATGGCGCGCATCGTGTGCGAGCGCTACCTGCGCAACGGTTGCATCACGGGTGTGTTCCTCAACGTGATCAACGTCTACTTTATGTATTCGGCGATTACCGGAACGGGCTTTGGCTTTGGTTTCTAGCTTGTCCTTTTAGGCAACGAGCCTGCACGCATATTCAATGGCTGCTGCGAGGCCGCCGCTCGATCGTGGTTTAAAGACCACATCGGCGGCGGCCTCGTTTTCGTATCCGGCGCCGCGAAGGCAGAGCGCGATACCGGCTTCTAAAAGGAGGGGCAGGCCACGCTGGCTGGTTGCTATTACTACGGCCTGGTCAAGGGCGCAGCCGTGCGTTCGGCACTGAGCGGCGAGCTCGCCTCTCGCCGGGTCGGGGAGCAGTGCGGTCGCAACACGGCTCGATAGCAGCGTAAAGGCTGTGCGTTCGTCCGGGGAAAGGCATTCGGCCTCAACGACGACAAGCTTGGGCTGCGCGCCGTCTGAGCAGCGTGATTTCTGACGCATGCAAATTGAGCAAGCCGACATAGAAAACTCCTGTATATTCGGCAAAACGTAAACTATAGTTTACGTTTTTGTTTTGCTCCATTTCAAACTCGTCTGCATGAATGAGCATGCGAAACAGATTCTTGGCGAGCGAGTTGAGCGGACGCGCAAGGCCCTTGGTATCTCCAAGGTCGATTTTTGCGTGGCGACAGGAATCAGCCGACCCTACCTCGACCGAATCGAAGATGGGACGGCAAATTTCACGCTCAAGGTTTTATTTAAGATCGCGCCCGCGCTTGGCATGACGGTATCGGAGCTTCTCGAGGGCATCGAATACGGGATACCCGTCGAAAACTGAATTACACCATCGGGATACGGTCGTGATTGACTTGGCTGTAGAACAGGCGTTGAATCTCTGCCGCATCACGTGACTGGCCGAGTGCCCACATGGTTTTGGCCACGAGCGTCTCGGTTGTCATATCGTCGCCGCGTAGAATGCCCGGATGGTCGGCGTAGGCACGGCCGACCTCATAAACACCCAAATCGAGGCCCTCCTCGGGGACCTGTGTGGTCATAACGACGGTGCGACCCGAATTGACCCAGCGGAAAATTGCCTCTTGGAATGACTCGCCGGACTCGCCAAACTCGGGGATACCGCCAATGCCAAAGGTCTCCAGAATCACGGCGTCGTAGCTATCGGCAAGGGCGTCAAGGATACCCGGGTTTACGCCGGGCGTCAGCTTAAGGACAAACACGCGCGGGTCGATGCTGTCGTAGAAACGCACCGGGTTTTCGCCCTGATGCGTGCCGTGAAGCCCGTTGCGCACGATGCGGTCGTTGCGGATGTAGGCAATGGGCGGATAGTTGACGCTAATGAACGCGTTAAAGCTCATGGTGCGCTGCTTGCGGGCGCGCGTACCGGCAATGGCGACGCCGCCAAACACGATAGAGACGTCGTGCGAATGCTCATCGAGCGCATAGAGCAGGCTCTGGTACAGATTGAGTTTGGCGTCAGTAAAAGGGTTGCCCATGGGCTTTTGCGAGCCGGTGAGTACGATGGGCTTGGGACTGTCCTGAATCAGATAGGAAAGCGCTGCCGCGGTGTAGCTCATGGTGTCGGTGCCGTGCAGAATCACGAAGCCGTCGTGGTCGGCATAACCCTCGACGATGACGTCGCGGATACGCATCCAGTCACTCGGGCGCATGTTGGTGCTGTCGATGTTCATGGGCTGCACGACGTCGAGCTCGCAGAGGCCCGAGATCTCGGGGACGCTCTGGGCGAGCTCCTCACCGGTCAGGGCGGGGGAGAGGCCGTTGCCGTCCTCGGTCGATGCGATGGTGCCGCCCGTGGCGATGAGAAGGATGCGCTTCATGCTGATATTCCTATCGTATTTGCCGCCGCAGAGGCGGAGTCGTTCGGCAGTATTGTGGCACAGGGCGTCCAATGTTCAAACGTATTACATCATCTGTAACGTCTGGTAACACTTCAATTGCCGTCAAATAGGGGCCCAGGTCGTGCGTTTGCCGTGCGCTGATGGCTGCGAGGGACGAGAAACCCCATATAACGTGTACACTATGGAAGTTATTCTCGTTTATTCGCGCGGGTGGGCACCGGCTCCCCGCCAACAAGAGGGGGAACCATGGATCAAAAGGCTTCCGCAAAGGTCCTCGTACTCGACTTTGGTGCGCAGTACGGTCAGCTCATTGCCCGTCGCGTCCGCGACCTCAACGTGTATTCCGAGATTGTCCCCTGCGACATCTCGGCCGACGAGATTCGCGAGATGAACGCCTCTGCGCTCATCCTTTCTGGCGGCCCGGCCTCCGTGTACGCCGAGGACGCTCCGTCCATCGACCCCGCCATCTTTGACCTGGGCCTTCCCGTCCTGGGCTTTTGCTACGGCCATCAGATCACGGCCGTGACGCTCGGCGGCAAGGTCGGCCACTCCGAGGTGGGCGAGTACGGCCGCGCCACCATCACGCGCACGGCTGGTGCCAAGCTCTTTAACTCTACGCCCATGGAGCAGACCGTGTGGATGAGCCACCGCGACGCCGTGTCCGAGGTGCCCGAGGGCTTTACCGTTACCGCCAGCACCGACGTGTGCCCGGTCGCTGCGATGGAGTGCATCGAGCGCAAGATCTTCACCACGCAGTTTCACCCCGAGGTCAAGCACTCCGAGTACGGTCAGCAGCTGCTGAGTAACTTCCTGTTTGAGATCTGCGGCCTGGAGCCCAACTGGAGCATGGACAACCTGGTCGAGACCATGACGGCCGAGTTTCGCGAGAAGGTCGGCGACGACCGCGTGATTCTGGCTCTGTCCGGTGGCGTCGACTCCTCCGTCGTGGCTGCGCTGGGCGCTCGCGCCGTGGGCAAGCAGATGACCTGCGTGTTCATCAACCACGGCCTGCTGCGCAAGGGTGAGCCCGAGCAGGTGGAGGAGGTCTTCACCAAGCAGTTTGACGTTGACTTTATCCACGTCCACGCCGAGGACCGTTATGCCGAGCTTCTGGCCGGCGTGACCGAGCCCGAGGAGAAGCGCCGCATCATCGGCACGCAGTTCTGGAAAGAGTTCTTCGCCGTGGCGCAGCAGCTCGAGACCGATGGCAAGCCGGTCAAGTACCTGGCTCAGGGCACCATCTACCCCGACATCATCGAGTCCGGCGCTCGCAAGACGGGCGGCAAGACGGCCACCATCAAGAGCCACCACAACCTGATCCCGTTCCCCGAGGGCGTGCACTTCGACCTTATTGAGCCGCTCGACCACTTCTTTAAGGACGAGGTCCGCGCGCTTGGTCTGGCGCTCGGACTGCCGGGTCACATCGTGTTCCGCCAGCCTTTCCCGGGCCCGGGTCTTGCCATCCGCATCATCGGCGCGGTCGACAAGGAGAAGCTCGAGATCCTCAAGAACGCTGACGCCATCGTGCGCGAGGAGCTCGACGCCTACAACCAGCGTCTGTTTGAGCAGACCGGCGAGCGCAACTCCGAGCACAGCTGCTGGCAGTACTTCGCGGTCCTGCCCGACATCAAGTCCGTGGGCGTTATGGGCGACGAGCGCACTTATCAGCGCCCGATTATCCTGCGTGCCGTCGAGTCCAGCGATGCCATGACCGCCGACTGGGCCAAGCTGCCCTACGACGTGCTGGCCCGCATCTCCGGCCGCATCGTTGCCGAGGTCCCCGGTGCCAACCGCGTGTGCTACGACATCACGTCCAAGCCGCCCGCGACCATCGAGTGGGAATAACTGACAAAACCCGCAAAGCCTTGAAAACACTGGGGTCTTAAAGCGGAAACGGGGCATTTGATAGCAAATTGATAGCAGATACCAAAACCGGATTTACTTTGTTCACTCCCGTATAACGGGTGG
>DBEXMY010000115.1:0-5585 GCA_048168905.1 Collinsella sp.
GCAGGGAAAAACGTTTGTCCACCTTGGAACTGCAACCCAAAACCCAAGATTTCACCCGTTTGAGAAGGATAACATAGCCACCCCCTTCATCAGGGCTGTTATATGTTTCTTTTTTTATACCATTAGGGCGTTTTTAACAAATCCGCAGGAAATGCGAGCGCGAACAACTACCGTTCACCGATTTGTTTGATATTTTCCCTTGCCTTTATACGACGTTCACTCTAGCTGTTATGCCAGCTTTATCAGGATAAAGTACCTCTGAGTAGGTTTTGGGACATGCCCAGAGATCTACCCCTGGCTTTGCTGATACCGACGGTGCACGGAGGTCGCCTAAAGGTAGTTTTCTAGGCATGACCCAAAAATCTACCGTATAGAGTGCGCGTGCAAGGGTATCATCTTCCACCGAAAATAGTTTCTACTGTTAGGGGTTTTCGGTGGAAGATACCGATTTCCATGAGCTTGGGCGTCAGCTCCTTACCGAGTTCGGCAGCATGCATCAGCGCATTTCGCGCTTTGCGGACAAAGCCCTCGGCGGCGAGATGGCCGTCATGCGCGCTCTCATGCTCGCTGGCGGTTCGCTCACGCCGAGTGAACTTGCCAATCGTGCCTGGGTCTCGAGCGCCCGCATCGCCAATATCTTGCGCGCCCTCGAGGCCAAGGGTTGGATTGAGCGCGAGCACTCAAAGACCGACCGTCGTCGCGTACACGTCATAGTGACCGACAAGGGATTCCAGGATCTCGAAATTAAACGTCGGGAATTCGAGGAGCGCACCGCAGCCTTCCTCGAGCAGCTCGGCGAAACAGATACCCAAGAGATGGTGCGCCTTCTAAGACGTGCCAACGAAATTATCGACCGCAATCAAGAAAGGAGAGATACCGAGTGAGGATTCTCAAGCTCTTTAAAAAGCATATCCTGGCACTGTTCGCAGCTATCGTACTTATCGTAATCAGCTGCAACGCCGATCTGGCGCTGCCTACCTATATGAGCGACATCGTCGACGTAGGCGTGCAGCAAGGCGGCATCGCCTCGCCCGTGCCCGACACCATTCGCGCCGAATCGCTCGACGACCTCGAACTCTTTATGAGCGCCAAGGACGCCAAGACGGTAGAGGCTGCGTTTGGCAAGGCAGACAAAAACGGGGTCCGCACGTACAAGGGAACCGAGGATGAGCGCGCCGACGGCAGCAAGCTCGCCGATATCATGAGCTTGCCTGAGACCGTCGTGCTCGCCTTCAACCAGGGCATCGACGCCGACTCCATGGGCGACATGACCGGCGCATCCACCGAGGCAAGCGATGGCGACGCCGCCCAGGCGATGCCCGTGCCCGAGCAAATGGCAGCGATGACACCCGAGCAGCTCGCAGAGATGCAGCAGAAGGCCGCAGCGGCGCAGAATATGCAAAAGCAGATTGATGCCGACGGCGGTAAGATCACCATGAAGGGTCTGCGTCTGGGCATCGAGGGCGGTCTGGTAGACCAAAGCAAGCTCGTCGAGGGCGCCAACGATATGGCGGACAAAATGGGCTCCATGTCGGGCTCCATCGTGACCCAACGCGCTGTGAGCTATGTGCAGGACGAGTACAAGGCGCAAGGCATCGACCCCGCCGACGTGCAGAACGCCTATCTGGGCCGCATGGCGACCACGATGTTTGGTCTGTGCCTGGTGTCGCTCGTCGCCACCATCCTGACCGGTGCCGTGGCTTCGCGCACCGCCTGCTCCATCGCCCGCGACCTGCGCCGCGAAACCTTCAACAAGGTTATGCACTTCTCGCCGGCCGAAGTGGGCAAGTTTAGCCAGGCCTCGCTCATCACCCGCTGTACCAACGACATTCAGCAGATCCAGATGGCCGCAACCCTGTTTATCCGCATGTGTCTGATGGCCCCCGTCATGGGCATCGTCGCCGTCATGCGCGTCCTGGCCAACCATACCGGCCTGGAGTGGACCATCGCCGTTGCCATCATCGCGGTCTCGGCCGTCGTCGGCGTGCTCATGGGCCTCACTATGCCCAAGTTCAAAAAGATGCAAAGCTTTGTGGACCGCGTGAACCTTACCGCCCGCGAGCTGCTCGACGGCCTTATGCCCATCCGCTCGTTCAACCGCGAGGAGCATGAGCTCGAGCGTTTTGACAAGGCTTCGCTCGACCTGATGACCACGCAGCTCTACACCAACCGCGCTATGAGCTTTATGATGCCGCTCATGATGCTCGTCATGAACTGCATCACCGTGCTCATCGTCTGGTTTGGCGCGCAGGGCGTGTCCGACGGCGTGATGCAGGTCGGCAACATGATGGCGTTTATCTCCTACACCATGCAGATCGTCATGGCGTTTATGATCCTCACCATGGTTTCGGTCATCCTGCCCCGCGCCGAGGTCGCAGCCGAGCGCGTGGAAGAGGTCATCACCTGCCCCACGAGCATCAACGACCCTGCCTCGCCCAAACTGCCTGCTGCCAGCGCGCCGCGCGGTGAGCTCACCTTCCGTGACGTGAGCTTCCAGTATCCCGATGCCCGCGCCGACGTCATCAGCGGCGTGAACTTCACCACGCACGCCGGTCAGATGCTCGGCATCATTGGCTCCACGGGCTCGGGCAAGTCCACGCTCGTACAGCTGATTCCGCGCCTGTACGACGTCACGGGCGGCAGCATTTCGCTCGACGGCATCGACGTGCGCGACATGACCCTTTCCGAGCTGCGCCACCGCATTGGCTATATCCCGCAGCAGGGACGTCTGTTCTCGGGCACCGTCGAGAGCAACCTCAAGTTTGCCGGCGACATGGTAAGCGACGAGGACATGCACCGGGCGGCACGCATCGCCCAGGCCGAGGACTTTATCGCCGAGCGCGAGGGCGGCTACGACTCCCCCATCAGCCAGGGCGGCTCCAACGTCTCGGGCGGTCAGCGCCAGCGCCTGGCCATCGCCCGCGCCCTGGCCAAAAAGCCCGAGGTCGTGGTGTTCGATGACTCGTTTAGTGCCCTCGACTACAAGACCGACGCCCGCCTGCGCGAGGAGCTGGCCAAAAACGTCACTGACGCCGCGCTCGTGGTCGTGGCCCAGCGCATCGCGACCATCATGCACGCCGACCAGATCATTGTGCTCGACGACGGCCACGTGGTGGGCACCGGTACGCACGAGGAGCTGCTGCACAGCTGCCCGGCGTACCTGGAGATCGCACAGTCGCAGCTTTCCGCCGAGGAGCTGGGGCTTACCCAAGAAGAAATTGCAGCCGTTATGGAAGGAGGCAAGCGCTAATGGCAGACGAGACCAAGACTCAGATTCCCAAGCCCACCCGCCAGCGTGGCCCCATGGGCCGCATGGGCGGCATGCGTCGCGGCGAAAAGGCCAAGGACTTTAAGGGCACCATGAGGCAGCTGCTCGGCTATATCGGCCAGCACAAGATTGCCGTGTTTGCCGCCGTCGCCTTTGCCGTGTGCTCGGTCATTTTTAACATTGTGGGGCCCAAGGTGCTCGGCCAGGTTACCACCAAACTGTTCGAAGGCCTGGTTGCCAAAGTCAACGGCACCGGCGACGTCGACTTTGCCTGGATCGCCAAGACGCTCGGCTTTTTGCTCTGCCTGTATCTGGCAAGCTCTGTTTGCAGCCTCATCCAGGGCTGGCTCATGACCGGCGTCACGCAAAAGATCTGCTATCGCATGCGCAAGGAGATCGCCGCCAAGATCGCTGTCGTTCCGATGAGTTACTTCAACGGCCACAGCAAGGGCGATGTGCTCAGCCGCATCACCAACGATGTCGATACGCTGGGTCAGTCGCTCAACCAGAGCGTGACGCAGCTTATCACGTCGGTCACGCAGATTATCGGCGTGCTCGTCATGATGCTGTCGATCAGCCTGCCGCTCACCGGCGTCACCGTGCTCACGCTGCCGGCAGCCGCGATTATCTTGATGGTGATGATTCACTTTTCGCAGCCGTACTTCCGCGAACAGCAGCAGGTCCTGGGCGCCGTCAACGGCATTATCGAAGAGGATTTTGCCGGCCAGAATGTCATTCAGGTGTTCGACCGCGCCGAGGCCTCGATCGAAGAGTTCGACCGTCAAAACGACCGTCTCTTTATTAGTGGCTGGCGCTCACAGTTCCTGTCGGGCCTGATGATGCCGCTTATGAGCCTGGTGGGCAACATGGGCTACGTGGGCGTCGTCGTGGTGGGCGCGCAGCTCGCACTGACCGGCAATGCCACGCCCGGCGACATCCAGAGCTTTATCCAGTACGTTCGCAACTTTACGCAGCCGGTGCAGCAGCTGGGCAACGTAAGCAACACGATGCAGTCGATGGCAGCTGCCACCGAGCGCGTCTTTGAGTTCCTGGCCGCGCCCGAGGAGGAGCAGAAGGCCGACGCACAGATTCCCGAAAAGCGCCCCGGCCACGTTGAGTTTGACCATGTCAAGTTTGGCTACACGCCCGACAAGACCATCATCCACAACTTTAGCTGCGAGGCACAGCCCGGTCAGACCATCGCCATCGTCGGCCCCACCGGCGCCGGCAAGACCACGCTCATTAAGCTGCTGCAGCGCTTCTACGATGTGGACGGCGGCTCGCTGCGCGTCGAGGGCATCGACGTGCGCGACTGGGACCGCGCGGCGCTGCGCGGCGAGTTTGCCATGGTGCTGCAGGATACCTGGCTGTTTAACGGCACCATCCGCGAGAACATCCGCTACGGACGCCCCGATGCAAGCGATGCCGAGGTCGAAGCCGCTGCACGCGCCGCACGCTGCGATCACTTTATCCATACGCTCGCCGGCGGCTACGACTTTATGATCAACGAGGAAGGCACCAACCTGTCGCAGGGCCAGCGCCAGCTCGTGACCATTGCCCGTGCCATTTTGGCCGACCGCCCGGCGCTAATTCTGGACGAGGCAACCTCCAACGTTGACACTCGTACCGAGGAGCTTATTCAGCGTGCCATGGATGCGCTGATGCAGGGCCGTACCAGCTTTGTTATCGCGCACCGCCTGTCCACGATCCGCAACGCCGACGTGATCTTGGTAATTCGCGACGGCGATATCGTCGAGAAGGGCACGCACGACGAGTTGCTCGCCCAGGGCGGCTTCTACGCCGATCTGTACAACTCGCAGTTCGACGAGGCGGCGTAAATTCTGCCGCGGGGAACGAATAACGCCCGAGAACGGGGGCGCAGGACAACCTGCGCCCCCGTTTTTGCTCTGCGGCCCTCAAACCGCCTCCCCTGGGACCTGATTGACAGCCCCTTCGAGGCCCCGTGGGCAAAAAATGGCAAATATGAGTACTGTTACCCTTTTAGTAACAGCCAAAACAGCCCCAAATGCCGTTTTCACGGCTTACACGCGTCCCTAAATTGATCAAACAGCCCTATAGCGGACTTATATGTGTTTGCGTTAATAAACATATTTTGCTGTTATGTCTATTATTTTGCGAAGGCAATATGATACCAAGATAGCAACCGTACTCATATTTGGCATTTTTTGCCCACAGGGTATTTCCTGGGGAACTGACAACAGCCTTAGGGTCCCGCGCGGCACCGCTCCCTCCCGGCATTCGCCGACGTTTGCCCAGATAAAACCTGCCAAAATAAACCTGTCTCTTTTTGGTAGGT
>DBEXMY010000116.1:0-7080 GCA_048168905.1 Collinsella sp.
GGATTGCTCGCAGCCAGCAGCTGAAAGCGCGACGGGACGGTAAAAGCCCCGTCGACGCGTACGATCCTCACGTCGCCGCGCTCGATGGGCTGACGCAGCGTCTGCAGCACGCCAGTGGGAAACTCGGCAAGCTCGTCCAAAAAGAGCACGCCGCCATGAGCAAGGCTGATCTCACCCGGGCGCACCGGGCGCCCGCCGCCGATAAGGCCTGCGGTCGAAATACTGTGGTGGGGACTGCGGAAGGGGCGGTGCCCCGCCAACAAGCCATCAATGTTCTCACCCAAAACCGAATGGATGCACAGTGCCTCCTGCTGATCCTCAACGGAAAGCTCGGGCAGGATGCCGGTCATACGGCGTGCGAGCATCGTCTTGCCCGATCCCGGAGACCCGATCATGAGCAAGCCGAGTTCTCCTGCCGCCGCAAGCGCCATGCCGCGTTTAGCGACTTCCTGCCCCAGCACGTCTGCATAGTCGAGCTCGGGCTCAAAGGTCGCCTCGACACCCTCGGAATCCAAGTAGTGCCGTGCGGCATCGCCCATGCCGTGAGCAAGCTGAGACAGATGCGCGATAAAGCCGCAATCCACGCCCGCGAGTGGCACATGCTGGTCGGACCTACCGGCGATAAAAGACAGCCCCATGTCGCGAGCCAATAGCTGAAACGCCACCTCGCCTTTGACAGGAAGCACCGTACCGTCCAAGCCGAGCTCGCCGGCGATAAGGCAGCGATCGAGGTTGTCGCGGGGAATCTGACCATCGGCCGCTAGGACCGCGATGGCGATGGGCAGATCAAAGCCGCTACCGGTCTTGCGAATATCGCCGGGCGCCAGATTGACCGTAATGCCCGAGCGCGGGATCTCGAACCCGGCGGAGCGCATCGCACAGCGAATACGACCACGTGACTCCATCACCTCCATACTCGGGATGCCGAGCATCTGAATGCCCGGAACGCCGCCGGCAAGCGAGACCTCGACCGCGACGTGAATCGCCTCGACGCCGCGGATGCAGGCCGCGTGAACGGCAAACGTCTCGAACGCCATCACGACACCTGCCAATCGAACGCGTTGTACTGATGCTCGATCTCGGCGATATGCCCGCCGCGAATGGTGACACCCACGGCATCGAAGCGGATCGCCTTGAGCGGATAATGCTCCATAAGATAGCAGCTTGCGATGCGGCGGTAGCGGCGTTGCTTTTGGGCGTCCACGGCCTCCTCGGGAAAGACCCGCGTGTTGCAATCCAGCACGACGCGTCTGGTCTTGACCTCGGCCATCACCACGACATCGTCGAGCTCATCGAGCAGCACCAGATCAGCCTCGCCCTCGGTGCAACGATAACCCTGCTCCAGCAAGGTGTAGCCGCGCTCGTTAAAGTAGTCGATGGTGATCAGCTCGCCCAGCATGCCCAGCTCGCGGGGACTGAGTCCCTTGATAAACTCGGGCGTCATCGCCCCGCAGTCGAGCTCGCCGTTTTCCCAACGCTCCTTGAGCTGCTGTGTCTTGCTCTTTTTGCTTGCGGCACTCATGGGGTCTCCTTTCCCGCACACTGCAGTGCCCCGATGATGAGGGCACCTTTCATGCGGGTAAGTACCGGAAGCTAACCAAAAGCTGACCAAATGCCGTCAAAAAACGGGCCGTACGCAACAATGGTGTTGCATACGGCCCGCTACCAGCAGGTTTATAAAACCCCAGAGGTCCCTGTCTCCACAATTGACCTAGAAAAGGCGCTCAGTCTGCAGAAAGTTTCCGCAAAAGCTCACACGATGCAGTGGACAAAGTCCATGTTTTCGAATGGCCTCGATGTGCTCGGGGCTCGCATAGCCCTTCGACTCGGCCAGATGGTACTCGGGATACTCAGCGTCGTACTCGACCATCATCTCGTCACGCGTGACCTTAGCCATGATGGACGCCGCGGCGATGCAGGCGATCTTGGCATCGCCCTTCACCACATCGCGCTCGTTAGGAACGGCGCCCAAGGGGTTGCCATCCATAAGCACGCAATCGGGCTCGAGCCCCGTATCGGCCACGGCGCCCGCAACGGCGGTACGGATAGCACGGGCCATGCCCATATCATCGATATCCTTAGGCGCGATATGGCAAAAACCGATCGCCGTCGCCACCTCGGCAATCTTCACTGAGAGCAACTCGCGGCGCGCCGGCGTGAGCTTTTTGGAATCGTTGATGCCCCAGACGCGCGGCTCCATAGGAAGGCAGACAGCGCATACCGTCAAAGGACCGGCCACCGATCCGCGACCCACCTCGTCGACACCAACGACCACCCCATCGCCGCCAAGCACATGCATAAGCTCGTACATGTCATTGACGCGCTCGCGCTCGGCAAGTTCCTTGGCATGGCGCTTAAGAGCACGCTCGCAAGCCTTGATCACCTGCTGGCGCGGGTCCTCGCGATAATGCTCCACGAGGGCGGGGATCTCCTCAAACGTTGCGCTCGCCAGCTCTCCGGCAACCTGCGATGCCGAAACCGAGCTCGTCATATTGGCCATACCAGGCCCTCCTTGCATGCAAATCAGATAAAAAGAAGGGCCACCCGAAGGTGACCCTTGTGTCCAAACGAGTGGACAGACGCTGCGATCTTCTTAGCGCTTCTCGGGGATGCGAGCAGCCTTGCCCACCTTGTCGCGGAGGTAGTACAGCTTGGCGCGACGGACGCGACCATGACGAACGACCTCGAGCTTGGCGATCTTGGGGCTGTGAAGCGGGAAGGTACGCTCAACACCGACACCGAAGGACATCTTGCGGACGGTGAAGGTCTCGCGGGCACCGGCGCCGGCCATGCGGATGACGTCGCCCTGGAAGACCTGGATGCGCTCGCGGTCGCCTTCCTTAATGCGGTAGTGAACCTTGACGTTGTCGGCGACGCGAACCTGAGGAATGTCCTCGCGGATCTGCTGACGCTCGATTGCGCGGATGTAATCCATGTGCAATTCCTTACTCTTCTAGAGGTGCCGTACCACCTTGGCCGGCACGTAGTTGAACAAACGTATTCGAGTATACACGCGCGGGTTTCTGCTGCAAGAACAATTTTTTACGCAGACAAAAAGACAAAACCCGCACATGATAACCGCCCGTCTCACGAATGAGACGGGCGGCATGAAGGGGACTACGCTAGGCGTCTAAACCCAAAACGTTAGGCGGAACGCTTGGCCTCGAGCTTGGCCTGAGCGGCAGCCAGGCGTGCGAGGGGCACGCGGTAGGGCGAGCAGGACACGTAGTCCACGTCGGCCACGTTAAACAGGCCCTTGATGGACTTGGGGTCGCCACCGTGCTCACCGCACACGCCAAAGTGCATGTCGGGGTTGGTGGCGCGGCCCTTCTCGACGGCCAAGCGCACCAGTTCGAGTACCGCCGTGTCGATGGTCTCGAAAGGATTGTCCTCCAAGATCTTCTTATGCATATACAGCGGGATGAACTTAGCCTCGGCGTCGTCACGCGAGAAACCGAAGGTCGTCTGGGTGAGGTCGTTGGTGCCAAAGCAGAAGAAGTCTGCGTAATGGGCGATCTCGTCGGCGACCATGCAGGCACGCGGCAGCTCGAGCATCGTGCCCACGGGAATATTGAGCTCGACGCCCTCTTCGTCGGAAACCTCTGCGATCACGCGCTCGATAACCTCGCGGGTCTGGACATGCTCCGCCGTGATGGAAACGAGCGGAACCATGATCTCGGGGCGCGGGTCGACGCCTTCCTTGATGAGGCGGGCAGCAGCCGTGGCGACGGCGCGAACCTGCATGAGCGGCAGATCGCTAAAGACGACAGACAGGCGCACACCGCGCAGGCCGAGCATCGGGTTGGACTCGACCATGCCGTCGATACGACGCAGGCGGGCGCGCAGGACGGCAAGCTCTTCCTCGCTGGCGCCAGCGGCTTCCTTCTTGGTGATGACGACCTCAAGCTCGCGAGGATTATCCAGGAACTCATGAAGCGGCGGATCGAGCAGGCGAACGACCACATCGCGACCGGACATGGTCTTAAACATCGCCAGGAAGTCCTCGGTCTGAACCTTGAGCAGGTCGGCCAGGGCCTGCTGCTTCACGGCCTCATCGTCAGAAAGGATAAAGCTCTGGATGATGTTCTTGCGATCGCCCAGGAACATGTGCTCGGTGCGGCACAGGCCAATAGCCTCGGCGCCAAACTCGAGTGCGAGTGCAGCATCCTCGGGATTGTCGGCGTTGACGCGCACATGGTTGGCATGGCCACAGGTCTCGTCCAGGCGAATCTCGTCGGCCCAGGACAGGATGGTATCCAGATCGCCGGTGAGCTCGGCGGAGACCAGGTCAACGGCGCCGTCGACGACGATGCCCTGGGTGCCGTCGATGGAGATGACATCGCCCTCGCGCAGCACGCGGTCACTGCCCTCGATACGCACGACCTTCTCGGCGGCGTCGATATGGAAGCGCTCAACGCCGCAGACGCAGGGCGTACCCATACCGCGGGCGATAACGGCGGCATGGCTCGTCTTGCCACCGTGGCTGGTCAGGATGCCCTCGGCGGCGACCATGCCCTTCAGGTCGTCGGGGTTGGTCTCCCAACGAACCAGAATGACCTTGCGACCCTCGGCGGAACGCGCGACGGCGTCGTCGCTCGAGAACACGACCTCGCCCACGGCGGCACCGGGGCTGGCATTAAGACCGCTGGCGAGAGCCTCGTACTTCTTGGAGGCGTCAAACTGCGGGTGCAGGAGCTGGTCGAGTTGCGCGGGATCGATACGGCTCACGGCCTCTTCGCGTGTGATCAGGCCTTCCTCGACCATTTCGATGGCGATGCGCAGGGCGGCGGTGGCGGTGCGCTTGCCCACGCGGGTCTGGAGCATCCAGAGCTTGCCCTGCTCGATGGTGAACTCGATATCGCACATATCGCGGTAATGATCCTCGAGCGTCAGGAACACGCGCTCGAGCTCCTCACCTGCGGACTCGAGGCCCGGGGTGGTCTTGAGGTCGGCGATGGGCTCGGTGTTGCGGATACCGGCGACGACGTCCTCGCCCTGGGCATTAACCAAAAAGTCACCGTAGAACTCCTTGGTGCCGTCGGCCGGATTACGCGTAAAGGCGACGCCCGTCGCAGAGGTCTCGCCCTTGTTGCCAAAGGCCATGGCCTGCACGTTGACGGCAGTACCGAGGTCGTCGGAAATGCCATGCTGCTTGCGGTAGATGCAGGCACGCTCATTCATCCAGCTGCCAAAGACGGCCTGGATTGCAAGGCGTAGCTGAAGCTCCGGGTCGTGCGGGAAGACGGGCTTGCCGTCAGCGACCTCGAGCTCGGGATACAGGGAGGCATCGACGTTCTCGGAGAAGATGCCCTTAAAGGTCTCGACGAGTTCCTGCAGGTCCTCGGCCGAAAGCTCGGAATCGACGCGAACGCCGGCGACCAGGCGGGCCTGGGTCAGGGCGTTCTCGAACAGGTCGGCGTCAACGCCCATGACGACGTTGGAAAACATCTGGATAAAGCGGCGGTAGCTATCCCAGGCAAAACGCGGATTTTGCGTCTGGGCGATGAGACCCTGAACGGAGTCGTCGTTGAGGCCCAAGTTGAGAACCGTGTCCATCATACCGGGCATGGAGAACGGAGCGCCCGAGCGAACCGACACGAGCAGCGGATCATTATCGTCACCGAGCTTCTTGCCGCAGCGGGCCTCGAGGTCTGCCTCGGCGGCAACGATCTCATCGAGTGCGCCCTCGGGCCACACGTTACCGGCGCCGGAGTACTCGACACAAGTCTGGCAGGTAATGGTAAAGCCACCGGGAACCGGCAGGCCGATACGGCTCATCTCGGCAAGGTTAGCGCCCTTGCCGCCAAGCACGAAGTTCATGGACTTGTCGCCCTCGGTGACACAGGTGCCCTGGGCGTCGGTTCCAAAACGGTAAACCCTCTTGCAATCGCTCACGATACTTCCCCTTCCATGCGCTCTCGCGCACGACCGTGGTAACGAATCGACCCGCCGGATGCGGGCCGTGAGGGTACTATACGGCGGGCATTGAGCGGGCTTGCGTAGAGGGCGCGGGGTTTGGTAAACGTGGTAAATGTGACGGTAAACGGTAGGTAAAGGTGGTTACCTTATGAAGATACCAATGCAAGAGAATTGCAGGTCAAATGCAAGTTCTTTGCTAAATCGCTTTACCAATATCGTGCATTATTTTTAGGTAGTCTTTTTGAGACGGTGCATTTTTAGCTACCGAAATGAGTTAACTTTGCTGGGCTCGGCGGGCGGCGCGGCGGGCGCGGGCTTCTTGGATTTCCTCCAAGTGGCTGATGATCTCGGAGGCGCTCTCCTCGATGGCCTTGCCGTCGGTACGCACCACAAAGCAGCCTAGGCGCTTCATGAGCGCACGGGCTTCCTCGAGCTCGCTGTGCACGCTCTCGGGATCGGCATAGGAGCCGGCAACGGCACGAGCGTAGTCATCGCCCAAGCGGCTATCGCGAATTTCGGAAATCACATCGACGGTCGAAATCAGGCCGAACAGGCGCATCGGGTCGACCTCGTAAATCGACTTCGGCGGCTCCATGCCATGGGCCAACGGAACATTGGCAACCTTGTAGCCCTGATAAGCCAGATACATCGACAGCGGCGTCTTGGACGTGCGCGATACGCCCAGCAGCACGATATCGGCACCCGACAAATCGTCGCAACCGCGCCCGTCATCGTGCTCAACGAAATACTCCATGGCCTCGATACGATGGAAATAGCGGTCATCGGTCTTGTGAATCACGCCCGCAACGCCCTTGGGCGGCACACCGATGAGCGACGACAGCACGGCGAGCGTCGGGCCGATCAGGTCGACCGAACGGATATGCAGCATGCCCAGGTAATCGAGCACGCGGGCGCGAAGCGCCGGATCGACAATGGTGTGGAACACGGCAATATCGCGATGATCGGCATCGACGCGCGGACCCACAAACGACTTGACCTGCTCCACGGAGGTCACCTTGGGCAGGCGTAAAACGCGAAAAGCCCCTTCATCAAATTGCCCGGACGCCGCAAGCACCACCTCACAAGCGGTATCACCGAGCGAGTCGGAGATAACGATAACGGTGGGACGAGCGGTGACCGGGCAATCCATGCGGGGCTCCT
>DBEXMY010000117.1:0-4647 GCA_048168905.1 Collinsella sp.
TTCTTTTTAAAAAAAGCCGCCGACACAATGTCGACGGCTTATCAAATCCAAGGGTGGAGACGAAGGGAGTCGAACCCTCGGCCTCTGCCATGCGACGGCAGCGCTCTCCCAACTGAGCTACGTCCCCAGGACAAGTTGATATTTTACCTACGGCTCGCCAACTGTCAACGCCCAATACCCAGTCTTTTTGGGACGGAGCAGTTTTGACTACTTTTCGAACGCCCGAGCCACCCGATGATTTTTTAATCCCCGTCCCAGAAATATCAGTGACAAACGCACGACTTTGCACTGGTAAGGACACCGGTGGTATCGAAGGCCGGGGTGAAGCTCTCGTCTACCGCTCCACCTTCTTGCCAGAACATCGTTGTAAAGCCCAGGTCGTCGGCATGGTCGAGCACCTGCTCGTACTCCTCGCGCGTCACGGCGCGTGCCAACTCGCCGCCTTGCTCACGCATGAGCGCATTGGGGGTGTACTGGTTCATGACCGAAATCGGCACGTCGCCCACCGTCTGCCACACCAGGTCCAGCACGCGGCACGAATCGTCCGCATGACCCGGCAGCACCAGGTGACGCACGATGATGCCGCGCTTCATGAGTCCCTCGTCGTCTACCAGCTCTCCCCCGCGGCGCTTAATCTCGCGCGCCATCTGTGCCAGGCCCGACACGGCCACGCGCGGGTAATCCTTAATATGAGAAAGTGACTGAGCAAGCTCGGCATCAGCATATTTAAAGTCGGTGAGCCACACATCAACCAGGTCACCCAGGGCAGCAACGGCACTCGCCCGCTCATAGCCGCTCGTGTTGTAGACGATCGGGATGTCCAGCCCGCGCTCCCGCGCTGCGGCAATCGCGGCCGGCAGCAGGTGCGCGTAGTGCGTCGCCGTAACCAGGTTAATATTGTTCGCACCCTGGTCCTGCAGCTCCAGCATAATCTCGACCAGGCGCTCTGGCGAAATCTCAAGCCCGAAATTGCCCGTCGAGATCTCGTGGTTTTGGCAGTAGACGCATTTGAGCGAACAGCCGCTAAAGAAAATCGTGCCCGAGCCGGCCTCGCCCGAAATGGGCGGCTCCTCCCACATATGGAGCGCCGCGCGGGCGACCTTAAGCGTGTCGTCGGCGCCGCACACGCCACGCGCGCCCTCGTCGCGTGCCGCGCCGCAACGACGTGGACACAAATGGCAGGCAGGCGAAAAAAGTTCGGTCAACGACGTCGGCATAAAACCATGCTCCAAAACAACGATTCAGCAGCTCAAACGTAAAGGCCCGGACCGCACAGACGGCTCCAAGCCCAAGGCGCCGTAATCGTCCGACACGATTTTTGTAATGTCAAGACTGGAATCAACAAAGTGCCGCTTTATGATGTAGGTATTCCGCCCCCCGCGGAGCAACTGGGTGAACCGTCGCGTTTATTTAGGGAGCCCACACAGTCGTACTTAGTACAGGTATCCTTCGTTGTTAAGGACGCTGGAACAGTCGATGAGGGCACCCACCTGTTTTAGGTGGGTTCATTTTCGTAACGTGGGGGGTGGTTTTCTTTTGCCGATTTTGCCAAAAATTGCCATCGCAGATCCCGTATGACACCCAACAGCACTCGGCAGAACCCCCGCCAACAGCCCAATATCTGGTAAGCGCGTGATAATCGCACGGCGCAAACCCCCGCACCCCCTCGGTCGAGTATCATGGGTCAGCTATGCCCTTTTGCGCGTAGCGCCCTTTGACCTTTTCCTTCGACGCTTGGCGGTTTTTTGATTCATGGCTTCCTCCACGAGCTTCATACCGTACTTATGCGTGGCGGCCGCTGCCTTTATCACGACCTTTCTCACGGTACCCCTAGTCAAGCGTCTGGCGATTAAGCTCGACGCCGTCGACTATCCCTCAAAGCGCCGCATTAACACCAAACCCATCCCGCGCATGGGCGGCACGGCAGTCTTTTTGGGCCTCGTCGTTGCCTGCATCGTGCAGATCCTGGGCACCTGGTACCTGGGCTGGCCGCCCGTTTTGGTACCGCACCCGCGCCTTCACATCAGCTACCCCGTGCTGGCACTCTCCTTTACCGTGATCTTTGCGACCGGCGCGGTCGATGATGTCTTCCAGCTCAAGCCCAAGCAAAAGCTGGCCGGCCAGGTGCTCGCCGCGCTCATCGCCTGCATCGGCGGCTTAAAAATCGGCGTCATCATCAACCCGTTTGCCCCCGGCGAGATCATGCTTGGCTGGCTCGCCTACCCCATCACCGTGATCTACCTAGTGGCGTTCACCAACATCATCAACCTCATCGACGGCCTCGACGGCCTGGCCACGGGCATTTGCGGGATCGCATCGTTCACCATGTTCACGATGGCCATGCTTTCGGGCCGTATCGACGCCGCCGCGCTCTCCATCGCGCTCTTTGGCTCGTGCGTGGCTTTTCTGCATTACAACTTCAACCCCGCGAGCATCTTCTTGGGCGACTCGGGGTCGCTGCTGCTGGGCTTCGCTTTGGGCTCCATCTCGCTGCTCAACGTGAGCCGCACCGCCGCGCTCACCTCGCTCATCATCCCGCTCATCGTGGCAGGCGTGCCTATCATCGACACGTTCAGCGCCATCGTGCGCCGCAAGCGCGCCCACATTAGCATCGGACAGGCCGACAAGGGCCACATCCACCACCGCCTGATCCAAGAGGGCTACAACCAAAAGCAGGCCGTGCTGCTCATCTACGCCTGGTGCATCATGCTTTCGGCCGGTGCCGCCGCCATCAATCAGGTCGAGGTCCCCATGCGCGTGCTCATCTTTACCGTGCTCGCCATTGGTTCGGCGGCCTTCGCCAGGCATCTGCACCTGTTTGAGCCCGTACTGCGCCACCATTACAACAAGCGCACGCACGAAGACGAGCTGGTAACCCCCGACGACCCCGCTTTTAAGCAGGAGGAGCAAGCAGCCGAGGAGCGCAAAGAGGAGCGCCAGCACAGGCGCTAGGTTTTATTGCCGAGGAAGCGACTCATTGCTGCTGGCCGCTCGCGACCGCGCCGCGACCGCCGCATGGCCCTCGCCCTACCGGCACCTCACCCACTTACGCCCCACCCCTTTCAATAAACGCGTTATCATCTTGACCAATACGCATACGTTAGGAGCAATCATGCCAAACGAGAACAGCTACGAAGTCGCGCTGCAAAAGAGCAACGCCATTCGCGAGGGCCTGGCAAAGACACCCGAGAAGTTCACCATGCTTACCGGCGACCGCCCGACCGGACGCTTGCACCTGGGTCACTACTTCGGCACCCTCAAGGGCCGAGTTGAGCTGCAGAACATGGGCGCCAAGACCAACGTACTCATCGCCGACTACCAGGTCATCACCGACCGCGACACCACCGAGCATATCCAGGACAACGTGTACAACATGGTCATGGACTACCTTGCCTGCGGCATCGACCCCGACAAGACCATGATCTACGCACACTCCGCCGTGCCCGCCGCAAACCAGCTCATGCTGCCGTTCCTATCGCTGGTCTCCGAGGCCGAGCTGGCGCGCAACCCCACGGTCAAGGCCGAGATGGAGGCCTCGGGCCACGAGCTCACCGGCCTTCTGCTCACCTACCCGGTGCATCAGGCCTGCGACATCCTGTTCTGCAAGGGCAACGTCGTGCCCGTCGGTCGCGACCAGCTGCCGCACATCGAGCTTACCCGCACCATCGCACGCCGCTTTAACAACCGTTACGGCAAGGTATTTCCCGAGGTCGAAGCACTGCTGTCCGAGACCCCGCTGCTGCCCGGCCTTGACGGTCGCAAGATGAGCAAGAGCTACGGCAACGCCATCAATATTTCGATGACCGCCGAGGAGACGGCCAAGCGCATCAAGAAGAGCCAGACCGACTCCGAGCGCATGATCACGTTTGATCCCGAGAACCGCCCCGGCGTGTCCGGCCTGCTTTCGACGGCTGCCATCTGCACCGGTCGTTCCGAGGTCGAGATTGCCGAGGAGATTGGCATGGGCGGCTCCGGCCAGCTCAAGAAGTACGTGACCGAGGCCGTCAACGAGTACTTCGCCCCGATCCGTGAGCGTCGCCAGCGCTACGAGAACGACCTGGATTACGTGAAGGACGTGCTGCACGAGGGCAATCGTCGCGCCAACGAGATCGCCGAGCAGACCCTGGCCGAGGTTCGGGACGCCATGGGCATGGTGTACTAGACCGATCTGCTGGCTAGAACTTTCGATTGCTTTTGGGCGGGCGCCACGGCGTCCGCCTTTTTTGGTGCCCGACCGGCTCGGCTCTACCCATTGCACTCCCCCGACACACGGAAACGGGCCCGCTGACAGAAAGTTGCCAGCGGGCCCGTTCCCGAAGTACACCGTTGAATCGCACAGAGGGGAGGAATGCGAATCAAACTCAACAGGGCAGGCTTTTTCATCGCCTATTGCCCGCTCCGTTGCTGAATACAATATAGTTCACCGTGGTTTACTTTCTGACGGCAAAGTACGCCCTCACACCTTCTCCATAAGTTAGCCACGGTAAACCTACCAAAAAGGGACAGGTTTATTTTGGCAGGTTTTATCTGGGGAAATGTCAACGAGACCGGCGTTCCACCACGATGGGAGCAGACACCTTTGGGGTGGCTTTGGCCACGGCAGAGCTATTAGAGGCCGGCAGTCCAGCGACAGGTGCCCAAATCGAC
>DBEXMY010000118.1:0-19004 GCA_048168905.1 Collinsella sp.
TGGTACGCGAGCGACGGCTTGAGGGGCGAGATGGTGTGCTTGGGGCCGGCGCAGCGTCAAGCCTGAAGGTGGTCTTGGATGAGATCGCAGATGGCTCGGGCGTCGTTGATGTTGATGGCTCGGGTCGCGAAGCCGGCGTCGAAGGCCTGACGCGCCAAGGCCTCATTGCAGGCAAGGGCCAGCGTGTGACCGTCGACCAGGTCGAGCGAGCTCTTGCCGCGCAGACGGTCGACACCGGAGCGCGCGACCACGATGTTGTCGAAGCCCTCGGTCTTGTAGCCCTCGATGATCACCACGTCAACATCGTTGTAACGCGACAGCAGCTCGCGCGCGGGCATCTCGTCCTCCTCGCGCGTGTCGGCGTACTCCGCCCAGCGCGTGGCGCAGATGAGGCCCACGTGCTTGGATCCGGCTTGGTGATGGCGCCAGGTGTCCTTAGCGGGCACATCGATATCAAAGCCGTGATGCCCATGATGCTTGAGCGAACCCACGCGCAGGCCGCGGCGGGTGAGCTCGGCAATGACCTTCTCGACGAGCGTGGTCTTGCCCGAGTTTTGGTAGCCGATAAACGCGATCGCGGGGACGGCCGGTGTCGGAGCTGCGGGCGCGACGGCGACGGGTGCGCTCGCAGGCGTGTTGCCGTCTGCGGTGGCGGCCTCAACAGCAGCAGCCTGACGCTCTGCGCGATCCCACACGCCCGAGCGGCCGCCCTCCTTGTGCAGCAGGCGCACGTCGACGATCTCCATGCCGCGATCTACCGCCTTGCACATGTCATAGATGGTCAGGCACGCGGCACTCGCGCCGGTCAGAGCCTCCATCTCAATACCCGTCTTGCCCGTCACGCCCGCCGTGACCATCACGTGAAAGCCAACCTGCCCGTCCGCGCGTGCCGGCGCCCAGCCCTCGGGCACGTCATCGACAGGCGTCCCCGCCGGAGCGATGGGCGCAATGTCGCACTTGCTCTTGGTAATGAGCAACGGATGGCACATAGGGATGATGTCGCTCGTGCGCTTGATGGCCATGATGCCCGCCACGCGCGCGCAGGCAAGCACGTCGCCCTTCTTGGCGCGGTCCTGCAGCACCATGGCTTGCGTCTCGGGATGCATGAGGATGGTGCCCTCGGCGATGGCGATGCGATGGGTCTCGGCCTTGTCGGACACGTCGACCATGCGCACCTCGCCCTTGGCGTCCACGTGCGTCAGCTCGTCGCGACGGGCGTCGCGGGCGGGCTCAGCGGCAGCACTGGCAGTCGGCTGCGTGCCTGCAACGGCATCGCTGGCCGCGGCCGTGGCTTTGTGGGCAGACATCGCGGCCCTGCGAGCGGCCTTGGTGGCATCGGCGTACCTGCTCTTGGCCATATGATCATCCTCCGATTTGGGACATAAATCGTTGCGTGCCCTCAATTATCGCGTGTTCCTGCGGTTTGTGGGCCACGGCATCGCGCCAAATCGAAAGTACCTGCATATCATCACCACGGCGCAGCGCCTCACGCACCGAATACTCGGCGTCGCTGAACAGGCACGGACGCACGTTGCCATCGGCCGTCAGGCGCAGACGGTTGCAATTCGCACAAAAATGGTTGGACATGGCGCTAATAAAGCCAACCGTTCCCGCCGCGCCCGCAAAGTGCCAATAGCGCGCAGGGCCCGCGCCGGCAGGAGCGTCGTTGATGTCGAGTGGCTCGAGCTCGCCCAGTCCCGCCGCGGCGGCCCCGGCATTGATTCGCGCCCGCAGCTCGTCGCTCGGCACGGTGTCGCTCGCGTCCCACAGCTCGGGATTGAGCGCGGGCGCATGCGGGTCCACAGCGCAATGCGAGCTCGTGTGCTCGTCGCCAATGGGCATGTATTCGATAAAGCGCAGGTGGATGGGGCGGTCGACGGTCAAGCGCGCGAGGGCCGCCACGTCTTGGTTGAGCCGGCGCACCACAACGCAGTTGACCTTAACGGGCTCAAAGCCCCAAGCCAGCGCCGCGTCGATGCCAGCCATGGTCTGCTCGAGTCGACCTAGACGCGTGATCTTTCCAAAGAGCGTAGGGTCGAGCGTGTCGAGCGAGATGTTGACGCGGTTAAGCCCGGCATCTTTGAGCTGCGGCGCCAGCTTGGGCAGCAGGGCGCCGTTGGTGGTGAGCGAGATGTCCTCGATCTGCGGAATCGCGCGGATATCACGAATGAGCGGGATGATGCGGCGGCTGACCAACGGCTCGCCGCCCGTCAGACGCACGCGGCGAATGCCCTCCCCTGCTACCAAGCGCACAAAGCGGGCGATTTCCTCGGCGCTGAGCAGCTCGTCATGCGCGCGGGGCGCCACGCCATCGGCCGGCATGCAGTAAATGCAGCGGAAATTGCACTTGTCGGTAACGGCAATGCGCAGGTAGTTGATATCGCGGCCAAAGCCGTCATGTTGCACGTGCCCGTCCACGCAGCCCTCCCCTCACGCGGCGTTTTATTCTTCGGAAAACATAATACCCCACGAGATAATCATGCCGACACCCGTACGACAGGACGGACCACTTCGAGCAAGACCGGCTTCCCAAGCCCATCCTCAACACAGACCATCACAACATTCGATGCTTTTCCCGTTTTTGGCGAAAAACGTCGAATGTTGTGATGGTTTGCCTGCCCACAGCACCCCGCGGAAGGACCAAAGCGTCCCTAAAGGCCGCCGTCCCAGTGCCGAATCACGAATTCTCGCAGGTCGTTTTGACGTTTCTGGAACGCTTCGCTTCGGTCGCACTTAAGGCCCATAGCGAGCGCGATGGCGTTCATCGCCCGGTGCAATTGCAGCTGGTGGGCAAACTGAGTCCCGGTGAGGACGATCATCCTAAAGCCCAGCGCGCTCAGCACGGTCATACGCTCCGCATCCGACGCGCTGCGCTGTTTATCAAGATGGTCCGAGCCGTTGTATTCAATCCCCGTACCGCTCGCAGGCGCATATACGTCGATCTCGAAATACCCGGCCTTTGCGAGATACTTGAACTCGCTGGGAACATCCACCCGATGGTTGAGCTCGATCTTGGCGTATCCCAGCCCGCCTTGAGAACGTTTTGCTACGACCATGATTGCGGTGGCCGTCTCCATGGGCGACCGCGCGCCATCGTGCACGCGCTTGAGCACGGCGGCCGCGCGTATAGCCCCCTGACGAGATCGGTTCTCATTGCAATAAGCAATCAAGTCGGCAACGGTATGCCTCTGCCCCATCTCGATATAATCGCCTGTCGACAGATGATTCAAATGGTATCGGGCGCAGATTTCGTAGCCATATTCCAGCTGGTCGGGCTCGCTCATCCACGAACCCGCTTGGACAAAGCACATGGCCTCATCAACCACTAGAAGGCCCTCTGCCACCTCGATAAGATGGCCTGGAGGTACCGGCGCTCCAAACACGTGACACCTAAATCCAGCCGGCGTCGAGCGCTCAAAATCAAAGTTGACGAGCGTGTCGATATGATCGAGCTCTTCTCGTGGAATACCAAGCGAAACCAGATAGTCAGTAACAATCCCGACAGCCGTTGAAGCCCTCAGCCCCTTGGCATCGAGTCCCAATTTGGACAGGCTCGCGGTCGGCTCCGCCTCGTTAGCAAGCGAGTCCTCATCGTATAGGCTGCTTGCTCGCGAGAGCGGCTCGGACGGGCGCGCCACGTTGTGGTACAGCCAGGCAGTCTTATGGGACAGGACGATCGGCAGGTCCATGAGCCCTCCAATGGAGTCGGATAACCAACCTTATTCCCCTGCCCACGGGTCCGCACACCTTCGTGCGCAAGAAAGCGATTCCGCCCGGTCGAGTGGCAGAAAAACCATCACAACATTCGACGCTTTTCCCGATTTTGGCAAAAAACGTCGAATGTTGTGATGGTTTGAGGCGAGGTGAGAGGCACGGAGGGGTCAAAGCATCGTGCTCGAACGGGTTAATCCAACTCTTTTAAGCCATGCGCCAGCTGCCAGTACTCGCCGTGCTGGGCGAGCAGCTCTTCGTGCGTGCCGCGCTCGATGATGCGGCCGTGTTCGAGGACCATGATGGCGTCGGCGTCGCGGACAGTGGACAGGCGGTGCGCGATCATAAACGTGGTGCGACCGCGCATGATGCGGTCCATACCGCGCTCGATGAGCTTTTCGGTACGCGTGTCAATGGAGCTCGTGGCCTCGTCCAGGATGAGCACCGGCGGATCGGCGACGGCCACGCGCGCGATGGCGAGCAGCTGACGCTGACCCTGCGACAGGTTGGCGCCGTCGGCCGTGACCGGTGTGTCGTAGCCCCGCGGCAGGCGGCGGATAAACGAGTCGGCGCAGGCGGCCTCGGCAGCGGCGCGCACCTCCTCGTCGGTCGCGTCGAGCTTGCCAAAGCGGATGTTCTGCGCAATGGTGCCGCTAAACAGGTGCGTGTCCTGCAGCACAATGCCGAGCGACCCGCGCAGGCTGGCCTTGGCAATGTGCTTGACGTCGACGCCGTCGTACGTGATCTCGCCGTCATCGACCTCGTAGAAGCGGTTGATGAGGTTGGTAATAGTCGTCTTGCCGGCGCCCGTCGAGCCCACAAACGCGATCTTTTGCCCCGGCTTGGCAAACAGGTTGAGGTCCGTGAGCACGCGGGTGCCCGGCACGTAGGAAAAATCCACGGCATGGAAGCGCACGTCGCCGGCAAGCGGGACCAAGCCGCACGTGAGCTCGGTGCCGTCGGCAGCCACCGCGCGGCCCGACTCATCAACGGCTGCCACATCATGCAAATGCCCGTACGCGCCCACGCCCTGGCCCTCGGGAATCTTCCACGCCCACGCGGCGTCGCCCGTCTGCACCAGCTCCACGCAGCCCTCGTCCACCTCGGGCTCAAGGTCCATGGCGGCAAACAGGCGCTCGGCACCGGCCAACGCGTTGAGCAAGAAGTTGCCGAGCTGCGTAAACTGGTTGATGGGCATGGCGGCCTGGCGCACAAAGACCAGGTAGCTCGCGAGCGCACCTACGTCGGCGAGCCCCTTGATGCAGAGCATGCCGCCCGCCACGGCGACGATGGCATAGTTGACGTAGCCAATCACGACGGTCATGGGCACCATGGAGTTGGCATAGCTCACGGCGGCGGTGCCGGTGCGGCGAAGCTCGTCGTTGCGGCAGGTGAAGCCGGCAACATTCGCCGCCTCGCGGTTAAAGACCTTGATGACCTTTTGGCCCGAGACCATCTCTTCGATATATCCGTCCAGGTCGCCAAGCGATGCCTGCTGGGCGGCAAAGAAGCGCTTAGAGCGCGCGCCCGAATAGCGCGCATACAGCACAATGGCCGCATCGCACACGAGTGTGATAATCGTGAGCTGCCAGTTAAGGATGATGAGCATAGCCGTGGTGCCCACAACCTGAATGGCGGCCTGAATCACGTTGGCAAAGCTGTTGTTGAGCGCCTCGGAGACGGTGTCGACGTCGTTGGTGAAAAAACTCATGATGTCGCCCGAGCGCGTGCTGTCAAAATAACTGAGCGGCAGCGTCTGGATGTGCGCGAACAGGTCGCGGCGAATATCGGACACCACGTGTTGGGCCGCGCGCACCATAATCTGCGAGTAGCCCAGGGCCGAAAGCACGCCCGCAGCGTAGATGATCGCCGTCAGGATGACCTGCTTGGCAAGCAGTTCCTCCCCGCCCGTGGCCAAACCGTTAACGATGGGGCGCACCATGTAGGTGCCGGCGAGGCTCGCGATGGCGGCAACGGAGGCGAGCACGCCCACCGCGAGCAACGAGAACTTAGCATGCCCCATGTAGGAGAGCAGGCGGCGCACGGTGCGCTTGAGGTCGGCCGGGCGTGCTTGGGCTGCGGTCTTAGGCATGGCGCTCACCCCCTTCCAAGGGCGATCCGCCAGGGACGGAGGAAAACGGATCATTCGCGCAGCCATCGTCGCTGCCGGCGCCGGCGTCCACGTTCCCCGCAAACTCCATCTGCGAGGCGTAAATCTCCTGGTAGATGTTGTCGCCCGCCAGCAGCTCCTCGTGCGTGCCCACGCCGTGGACACGACCGTCGTCCAACACCACAATGCGATCGGCATCCATGACGCTCGCGATGCGCTGGGCGATAATGAGCACGGTCGCATCGGGAATCCGAGCGATGTGCTCGCGAATCTTTGCGTCGGTCGCCATATCGACCGCGCTGGTGGAGTCATCAAAAATGAGCACGCGCGGATGCTTGAGCAGCGTGCGCGCGATGCACAGGCGTTGCTTCTGGCCACCCGAGACACCGGCGCCGCCTTGGCCCAACTCGCCGTCCAGCCCGCCGATGCGATCAAGGAACTCGTCCACGCACGCCGCGCGGCAAGCCGCGAGGAGCTCATCGTCCGACGCCTGCGGATTGCCCCACTGCAGATTCTCGCGCACGGTGCCCGTAAACAGCACGTTCTTTTGCAGCACAATGCCCACGGCGTCGCGTAGGGTCGCGAGGTCGTAGTCACGCACGTCACGTCCGCCCACAAGCACGGCGCCCTCGGTAGCGTCGTACAGGCGCGCAATCAACTGCACAAGTGAGCTCTTGCCCGAGCCCGTGCCGCCGAGGATGCCCGCCGTCGAGCCGCTCTCGATGCGAAGGTCGATATGCTCGAGCACATCCTCGGCTGCATCCGCGCGGTATTTAAAGGAAACGTCGCGAAACTCGATACTGCCGTCCGCTGGCGCCGCAGTCGCGAGGTCTCCCGCAGGGTTGGCGATAAAGGGCTCCTCATCGAGCACCTCTGCGATACGGCCCACACTCGTGAGAGCGCGCGTGAGCAGCAAAAACACGTTGGAAATCATCATGAGCGAGTTCATGATCAGCAGCACGTAGCTCATAAAGCCCGTGAGAGAGCCTACACCCAACTTGCCGGCGAGAATCATGCGGCCGCCAATCCACAGGATGGAGAGCGCAGCCACGTACATCGACAGCTGAAACACCGGCAGGTTGAGCACCGCGCTGCCAAAGGTCTTTGTCGCAGTGCGCGCGAGCTCGGTATTGACGGTGTCGAACTTGGCCTCCTCGTGCTCGGTACGAACGTAGGCCTTGACGGCACGCACGGCGGTGAGGTCCTCCTGTACCACGCCGTTGAGGTGGTCCATCGAGGTCTGGAGTTGGCGGTAGAGCGGGCTCACGCGATAGGTGATGACGCCCAGTACGATTGCCAGCACGGGCAAGATGATCGCAAAGACGGTGGCGAGCGGGCGCGACAGCATCAGCGCGTAGATAAGGCCGACGATAAGCGTCACCGGGCCGCGCGCCATAGGGCGAAAGCCGTTGCCCACAGCATTTTGGATAACGGTGATGTCCGTGGTCATGCGGGTGACGAGCGAGCTGGCGTCGTAGTTGTCCAGGTTACCAAAAGCGAGCGTCTGAATCTTTTTGTACTCGGCCTCGCGCAGGTTAGCGCCTAGGCCCGAGGCAACGCGGGCGGACGTGCGGGCATAACCCAAGCCCAGTACCAGCGAAAGCGCAGCGCACACCAACATGTACGCGCCCTGCAGCAGCATGTAGTTGATATCACCCGCAGGCACGCCCACATCGATGATGTTGGCCATGATGACCGGGATAAACAGCTCGAGCACCGTCTCGACCGACACAAAGAACACGCCGAGGATGGCATCGCGACGGTATGCCCCTAGATAGGAAAACAGTATTTTGAGATTGCGCACGCAGGTTCAACCCCCATCAAACGTTGTTCGCAAATGCACGTATTATTGCGCGCCGAATAATGGTGTCAAGTATTCCGAAATCGTTTTCTGCAAGGTTAGCGCCGGCGGCGAGTTCTCGTGATGTGTGTCCATATTCACTCGGAATAATGGTGCGCGAGACTTTTTCGCTTCGGCGTCAACACAAACCTTGACTCTACAATCGTTGTAGGGTTTTCACTACACTGGTACGGAAACAAACCCAGCCAGAAAGCCCCGCCCATGGAACACGACCTCACACGCGGCAATGTCCTTAAGACCATCGCGGTCTTTGCCTTGCCTTATATGCTCTCGTACTTTTTGCAGATGCTCTACGGCATGGCCGACCTGTACATGATGGGGCAGTTTAGCGGCGCTGCCGGCATCACCGCCGTGGGCAATGGCGCGCAGACGCTCTATATCATTACCGTGACGCTCGTGGGCCTGGCCATGGGAACGACGGTCATCGTCGGTCACGCCGTGGGCTCGCGCCGCTTCGATCGCGCCGAGACCGCCATCGGCAACACCATTACGCTCTTTATGGGTGTCTCGGTGGTGCTGGCCGCTGTCCTGCTCGCGCTGTGCCCACAGATCGTGGCGCTCATTGGCACGCCGGCCGAGGCGGTCGAAGGAACCGCTGCCTACCTGCGCATCTGCTTTGTCGGCATTCCGTTTATCGCCGCATACAACATCCTCTCGGCCATTTTTCGCGGCTTGGGCGATTCGCGCTCGCCCATGTACGTGATCGGCGTGGCATGCATCATCAACATCGCACTCGACTTTCTATTTATCGGGCACATGGGGCTCGGCCCCGTGGGCGCGGCACTCGGCACGGTGACCGCACAGACGGCCAGCGTTGCCCTCGCGCTCGTGTGGCTCAAGAGCCGCCGCACGAACATCCACGTTAAGCGCAGCGACCTGCGCCCCCAGCCCGAGGTGCTCGGTAGTATTCTTAAGATCGGCGTGCCCGTGGCCGTGCAGGACGGCTGCATCCAGGTGGCGTTTATGTTTATCACCGTCATCGCCAACCACCGAGGGCTCGTCGACGCCGCCGCCGTGGGCCTGGTCGAAAAGATGATCAGCTTTTTGTTCATTGTGCCGAGTTCCATGGGTGCCACCGTCAGCGCACTCACGGCACAAAACGCCGGCGCGGGCAAGGGCAATCGCGCACGTCAGGTGCTCAAAGACGCCATGACGATCTCGGTGGTGTATGGCTGCCTGATCACGGTGCTGATGTGGCTGGTGGCACCGGCGTTTATCGGCTTTTTTGCCAAGGACTCCGCGGTCGTCGCGGCCGGTACCGGCTATATGCGCAGCTACATTTTCGACGCGATTTTTGCCGGCATCCACATTTGCTTTAGCGGCTTTTTCGCTGCATACGGCAAGAGCTACATCGGCTTTGCGCACAACGTGCTGGCCGTGGCGCTCATTCGCGTGCCGGGCGCGTGGCTGCTGTCGAACGCCTATTCCGACACGCTGTTTCCCATGGGCATCGCCTCGCCGTGCGGGTCGATTTTGTCGGCAGTCATCTGTGTTGTCGCGTTTACCGTGCTCAACCGGCGCGGGGCTTTTGACAAGTTGGTGGCGTAGCGGGACGACGCAGGCCTGGCACTTCTCCCCTGCTTTTTACCGAAAGGAGCTGTCCTGTGACCGACTCGCCAACTGAACATACTGAGGGCCTGCTCCGCATTGGCGAGGTGGCGCGTCTGTTTAACCTGAGTGTGGGCACGCTGCGCCATTACGAGCAGATGGGCTTGCTGGACCCGGCGCACATCGATCCGACGAGTGGGTACCGCTACTACGGATCGCGGCAGCTCTCCACCCTCAACACCATCAGCCACCTGCGTGTTCTCGACTTGCCGTTGGCGCAAATCCGCGAGTTTGTGACCACGCGCGATGTGGACCTCATGCAGCGGCAGCTGGCGCAGCAGCAGGAGCTCATCGAGCGCAAGCGCCGCGAGCTGGAGCGCGTGTCGCGCAAGATCGATAACCGGCTTGCGCTGCTGCATGATGCCCTGAACACCGAGCTCGATACCATCTGCACAATCGATGCGCCCGAGCTCCGCTGCGCTGTGCTGCGTGAACGCGTCAACCCTACCGACGCCTATGCGCTGGAGTGGCAGATTCGTCAGCTGCAGAAGGGCCAGCACGAGACCTTTGTTTTTCTGGGCAACTTAGGCGTCGGGATTAGCGCCGAGCGCCTGGCCGGCGGCGACTTTGACGGCTACGACGAAGTCTTTCTGCTGCTGGATGACACGGACGATTACCTACCTGGGCGATGTCGAAGTACGTCCCGCCGCGCGGTGTCTGACGGTCAGCTTCCGCGGCACGCACGGTCAGGCGGCCCCGCGCTATGAGCGCTTACTCGATTACATGCACGAGCGCGACCTGTCCCCCGCCGGTCCCTCGCGCGAAATCGCCCTCATCGACGACATCATCAGCGACGACCCGGGAGCGTATGTGACGAGGATCGCGATACCGGTCCGCTAATCACTACCATTTATCGAGCAATTCCATCCATTTACCTTAATCCGAATTAGATTGTATTTTGTAGCAAATAAAATGACAGCATATTGCCCCCCATAGGCAGGAGACATTATGCCCAGAGTTCAATCACGTCGCTCGTTTCTTCTCGGCCTAGCCTCGATCATCGGCTTATCCGCGTCACGCCCAACAAGAGTATTCGCTGCCGACTCAAACTCATCCGTCGCTTTTACATCAGACCTAGCACAAGACTACGCGCTTTCCCTGTTGCCCATCGTCGACGGATCCGCGAACTTAGAGATCGAGCAAATCGTTCCCGTATGCCAACAAATCGGCCTTATCTGTGGCTATGAAATCAGTGTCACAAGGGAAGGAAGCCCTTACGGTTATTTAATACTTGACGCATCATATCCTGGGCTTCTGAAGGAGATAACCCTCGGCGATACCATTCTTCCGATTTCAGCTTCTCTATCAAACGCCATTTCAACTTATTCCGGCCAACAGGCCACAAACCCAACCGTACTAATTTCGTACAACGATATTGAATATGGAACTTTGGTGCCAGGAACTAGAGACTGTGTAACCAACTATAACAATATACGGTCTGTCCCGATTGTCACCGAAAAGGGTATAGCACCTCAAAGCAATAACCCAACTTCATGGGATGCTGTCATTATCAATGAAGATGACTTGATGTTGCATTTCCAAATAGACGATTTAAACGGAATACCGTTCCGAGGAGTCTCGGAATCATTAGTTGAAGCCCGCACTAATAAGTATGCATGCGTCGTTTCTGCCTTGTACGCTGTATCAATGCATTACGGTCTCACCAGTTCAAACGCTAATCAATTTAATCCCGATTATTATAAAGAAATATGGAACGTCACTGGCACAACAACGTATAAGACCAATGATCAGGGCGTCGAGTACGGAAGCACGATCATCCCAGATGGAATTGTTCCGTTTAAAAGTCTTGCCGCTCAAAAGGGTAGAGCACTTAATACTCAATTTTTCGGTTATCAGCCTCAATTCGCTCAGTACAGAGCAACTATCGATCAAGGGAATATCGGCTTGTATCATATGTGGATCAACAGCCGAAACAGTGAAGGATCCGTCGAGCTATCAGGTCATACGGTCACGGTAACTGGCTATTTTACTGGGCATAATGGAAGCTCTGGCATCGAACTGCAGTGGCTCGAAGTATTCGACGGATGGAACACTTATCCCCGAGCGATTAACTATGCAACGCCCAATATGGTCAAATTGAACGGAACAGTCTTTTGGTAGACCGGATGGCACCATCAAAATGCTATGGCACCACGGCCTTTGCCCTGGTTACGATATTGGTGATTTTCGCTATGTTTGCATCCGTTTCTTCATGCACAGATAGAGCCCGCTATAGCGGAGGAGATGATTACCTTGTCTTTGGAGCCGGCAGCGTTCATTCTATTGAGGGAACGGAACTCGTAATCCAAACAGACAACAGTCCCCGCTACACCGACGCTGGAAAGCAAACCCGGATTACATTCCCCTCATCTGGCCGAATCAAAGACAAGCTTTCCCAAATCAAAGTTGGGACAAGAGTTTCCTACTCACGCTTTGAGTCGGTAGACGCATCTGGATCATACGAGGGAAACGATATCGAAATTGAACAGGCAAACACTATAAGGAGATGTTGAGGAACTGAGCCTCTGCGCAGTTCCTCAACAAATCATTATGCCTCCGGGACCCTACCCGTCGCCAAAATCTGTTCAAGTACCGCCTCATCCAGCACGGGTACGCCCAGCTGCTCGGCTTTGGTGAGCTTGGAGCCCGCTTTGGGACCGGCGACCAGATAGCTTGTCTTCTTTGACACGCTGCCCGAAACCTTGGCGCCGAGCACCTTGAGCGCCGCACCTGCCTCGTCGCGGGTGCGGTTGACAAGCGTGCCGGTGAGCACGAAGGTCAGACCCGCGAGCGGCTGTGCGTCGGCGAGCTCGCCCGCTACGCCGGCATCGGCCGCGGCCTGCGCATGGGCGGCACCCAAGTCGACCTCGAGCGAAAGGCCCGCCTGGCGCAGACGTTCCAGCACGGCAAGGTTCTCGGGCACGGCCAGGAACTGCTTGACGCTCGCCGCAATCTTGGGACCGATGCCCTCGCACTCGGCAATATCCTCTTCGCTCGCCAAGATGAGCTTGTCAATCGACAGGAATCGCTCGGCGATGACCTCGCCCACACTCTTGCCCACGTGGCGGATGCCCAGGGCAAACAGTACGCGACCGAGTGGCTGGCTCTTGGACTTGTTGAGCTCGGCGATGATTTTCTCGGCCGTCTTGAGGCCCACCGGGATGGGGTCGCCCTTCTTGACGCCCTTTTTGCTGTTGGAGCTGGCATAGGTGCGGCCCGTGTCCAGTCCGGCGATGTCGTCGACCATGAGCTGGTAGAAATCTGCGACATCGTGGATCAGGCCGGCGGCGATCATCTTGTCGACGATCTCGTCGCCCAGGCCGTCGACGTCCATGCAGCCGCGGCTCACCCAGTGGAGCAGGCGCTCCTTGAGCTGTGCGGGGCAGTCGATGGACACGCAGCGGTAGGCAACCTCGCCGTCCTCGTGGACCACGGGGCTGCCACACACGGGGCAGACCTCGGGCATGTGCCAGTCGACCGAATCGGCTGGGCGCTTATCGAGCACCGGGCCCACGACCTCGGGGATCACGTCACCCGCCTTGTGCACGATGATGGTGTCGCCCTCGCGCACGTTTTTGCGGCGGATCTCGTCGATGTTGTGCAGCGTGGCGCGCGCGATGGTGGAGCCGGCGACTGTCACCGGATCGAACTCGGCGACCGGCGTGAGTACGCCGGTGCGGCCCACCTGGATGCGAATCTCGCGCAGGACGGTCTGCTTTTCCTCGGGCGGGAACTTAAAGGCAATGGCCCAGCGCGGCGCACGGGCAGTAAAGCCCAGGTCGAGCTGCTGCTGAAAGCTGTCCACCTTTACGACCACGCCGTCGATGTCGTAGTTCAGGTCGCCGCGATGCTCGAGCGCCTGGGCGCAGAACTCGTGAACCTCGGCGGGCGTGGCACAACGGGCCACGTTGGGGTTGACGCTAAAGCCGGCGCTGCGCAGCCAGTCCAGAAACTCGCGCTGACTGTGAACATGCAGCGGGTCGGTATCGGCGATGGCGTAGATAAAGGTAGCCAGGTCGCGGCGCGCCGTGACCTTGGGATCCTTTTGGCGCAGGCTGCCGGCGGCGGCGTTGCGCGGGTTGGCAAAGGGGTCGCGGCCCTCGGCATCGGCCTCGTCGTTCAGGCGCACAAAGCTGCCCTTGGGCATGTAGACCTCGCCGCGCACCTCGATGGTGCGCTCGCGATCGGCGCCCATGTGGGCGAGCGCCGTCTCGGACAGATGCATGGGCACGTCCTTGATAGTGCGCACGTTGAGCGACACGTCCTCGCCCGTGGTGCCATCGCCGCGTGTGGCTGCGCGTACGAAGGTGCCGTTTTGGTAAGTAAGCGCGACGCCCAAGCCGTCAATCTTGAGCTCGCAGGTATAGGTGACGCTACCGGCGCCGAGCGCATCCTCGGTGCGTTGGAGCCACGCGTCGAGCTCGTCCAGATCCATGGCATCGTCCATGGAATACATGCGTGCCATGTGCGTTACCGGCGTAAACTGCTCGCTCACGTAGCCGCCCACGCGCTGGGTATAGCTGTCGGGCGTTACCAGATCGGGGTAGGTCGCCTCGATTTCCTGCAGCTCAACGAGCATTTTGTCAAAGGCGGCGTCCGTGATCTCGGGCGCATCGAGCATGTAGTAGCGATAGGCGTGGTAATCGAGCTCGTGGCGCAGCTCGGCCGCGCGCGTTGCCGCCTGGGCACGGGCATCGGTCGGTGCGGTGGATTCCGCGGTCGTGGACGTTTCGGTATCGATGTCCACGCCGTCACCAAACAGGCTCGATTGCTCCATAGCGGCACTCCTTCGCTCGATTTCAAACGGATACAAGAGTACCACCGGTCGCAACGGGGTCGAATAGCGGTCTCAAACCGCACCGAATCGGCAGCCGCCAGACTGGGGTGGACAGTTAGTTCAGATACGTATAAATCCTAGAGCTAAATCAGGCACGAATACCCCTGTTTCGACGAATTTGGGCTCCTCGAGACCATGTAAACGTCCCGCTCTCCCTTCCAAACACCCATTCGAGCCCCATCCCAATCAAAAATTGCTCAAAACGCATCCCAAGCTGCCCCAGATTTATACGTATCTGAACTAACTGTCCAGACCATTCCGAACCAGGCCTCTTGTCAGCCCCAAGTGATCCGTTTTCCTCCGTCCCCAACGGATCAATAAGAAAAGAGGGGCTGTCCCACACTTGGCGGGACAGCCCCCTCTGGCATCGGCATGTGCGATACGGCTCGCTAGAACCCCTGGCCGTAACCTTGACCCTGGCCCTGCTGGCCCAGCAGCTCCTCCAGGTACTGGCGCAGCTGCTCGTCGGTAATACCGCCGTTGCCGGTGTCGGTCGAACTGTCGTCCTGCTGCTGGTTCTGCAGCTCCTCATCGGAGCCCAGCTCGACGGTGACCTTCTTCTCTTCCTTGCCGCGCATGAGTGTGATCTCGACCTTCTCGCCCACCTCGTGGCTGCGCAGTGCGATGATCAGGCCATCGGCGCTCGTGATCTCGTCATCGCCCAGCTTGGTGATGACGTCGCCCTCCTGAATGCCGGCCTTGGCGGCAGGGCCGTCCTCAACGACGCTCGCCACATACGCGCCGCTATCGGTGCTCAGCTTGTTGGTGCGGGCGTTGAGCGCATTGACGCTCGAAAGCGTAGCGCCCATGTACGGATGCACCGGCGTCTTGCCGTCGATGATCTGGTCGGCAATGTTCTTGGCGTAGTTAACGGGAATGGCAAAGCCCACGCCCGAGCTGGAGCCCGAGTAGCTCTCGATGAGCGAGTTGATACCCACAAGCTCGCCATTGTCGTTGACGAGCGCGCCGCCAGAGTTGCCCGGGTTGATGGCGGCATCGGTCTGGATCATGTTGGCATAGATGGTGTTACCGCTGGTAGAGCTCATAGCCGTGGAGCGATACAGCGCCGACACGATACCCGTGGAGACAGACTGCTCGTTGCCGAACGGCGAGCCGATCGCCATGACCCACTCGCCCACGTTGAGCTTGGAGGAGTCGCCGATCTCGATCGGCGTGAGCTTGGAGGCGTCGGCGTCCTTGAGCTTGATGACGGCGAGGTCGCTCGAAGCATCGTTGCCCACGAACTCGGCCTCATAGGTGGTGCCGTCGTCCATGGTCACCACGTACTGGTCGTAACCATCGACCACGTGGTTGTTGGTGAGGATGTGGCCCTCGGTATCGAGCACCACGCCCGAGCCGACGCTGCCCGAGCTGTCCGACTCATCAGCAGACTGCGAAAGCGAGCCATTCTGGCTGCCGCTCGAAGTGGCGGTGATGGAAACCACGGAGGGCAACGCCTTGGCAGAAACGGCCTCGGCCAGCGTAGTATCCTCGGAGTCAATGGTGATCTTTTGCGTCGACGAACCCGAAGCACCCGCCGTCACGGCATTCTTTCCGCCACCGATATCGAGCGTGCCGCTCATAATGAGCGCAATGACCAGCAGGGCTCCGCAGGCACAGCCGGCAAGCGCCGTAATAAAGATCGGCAGCTTTTTGGTCTTGGTCTTGACCACCGTGTGCTTGTTCACGACCTGCTGGCCACCCAGCGGCTTGCCGGTCTGCGTGTCGTAGGCCTGCACGTAGGGAATGTTACTGCCGGCAGGCGTCGACTCCACCTGCACACGCGGCTGCTGCTGGGTCTCGCCGGCGTTGCCCGCATCCTGGGGACGCTGGGAATCGTTCTCGCTCATGGCTGCGATCCTTTCGTCAAATAACCAAAGGCCCGCCAAACATGTGGCGGGCCATCATTGTTCACGTTGAGTTGTACCCCAATATGCGGGCGCAAGTGTATGAGAACGCAATCTTTTAGGAAGGCTTAAGTTCTGTTGCAGGCCCAAAAGGACCCGGCCTACGGCAAAACCACCACAAAAGTGCCTGTCCCCTTTGTGGTGGAAATCTAGTCCTTAAATAGATAGCCCACGCCGCGGACGGTGGTGATGTGTGCCGCGATCTGCGGGCCCACCTTGGAGCGGATGCGTCGGATGTGCACGTCGACGGTGCGCGTGCCGCCGCAGTACTCAAAGCCCCACACGCGGTGCAGCAGCACCTCGCGGCTGTAGGCGCGGTTGGGGTGCGTCGCCAAAAAGCTCAGCAGAGAGTACTCCATCAGCGTCAGGTCGATGGGCTCATCATCGAGCGTCACCTGGTAGGTGGCCAGGTTAATCTCGAGGTTATCGATGTTGAGCACATCGTCGGCGGTGACGGTCTCCTCCTCGCCCATCAAGCGCTGCGCGCGAGCCTTGAGCTCGTTGGGCGTCGCCGTGGGGCATACAAAGTCGGCATGCGCGTGATTCGGCAGGCGCAGGGTGCCAAGGGCCTCATCGTCGACGATCACCAGCATGGGGACGCCGCCGCGATCGTCAAGCCACTTGGCAATCTGATCGATGCGGTCGCTGCGAATGCCGTCGGAATCGAGGATCAGCAGGTCAAAGTCGTGCGCCGCAGTCGGCGAATCGGGGGTTGCCAGGCTCACCTCGACACCCAGGGTGGTCGTCAAGCTGCGGGCAAACTCGTGGAAGCGCGTCGTGCGCGCCATGAACAGGGCACTCTTTTCGGACATATCGGCCTCCAAAGAAATGAGCTCAATCGTACTGGAACAAGCCAGCGCGATTAGGAGTTCGCCAGGTAGTGCTTGATCTCCCACTCGGTGATCGTAGACTCAAACTTATGCCACTCGTCGCGCTTCTTTTTGAGGAAGAAGCTATGGATATGCTCGCCGAGGGCATCCTTCATAAACTGCGAGTCCTCAAACACGTCGAGCGCCTCTTTGAGCGAGCGCGGCAGCGGCGTGTAGCCGGCCTCGAGCATCTGACGGTCGGTAAGCTTGAGCGTCTCGGCCGTTGCCTCGGGCGGGAGTTCTAGCTTGCGCTCGATGCCGTCGAGACCAGCCGCCAGCGTGACGGCGTTGACCAGGTACGGGTTGGCCATGGGGTCGGGACTGCGCAGCTCGATGCGCGTGGACAGCTGCTTGCCGGGCTTGTAGACCGGGATGCGGACCATACTCGCGCGGTTGCGCAGGCCCCACGTGGCGTACTGCGGCACGGAGTCGCCACCCGTGGTGATGCGCTTGTACGAGTTGACCGTGGGGTTGGTGATGGCGCTGATCTCGCGCGCGTGCGCCAGGATGCCGGCCATGTAGTGCTTGGCGATATCGGAGAGGTGGTACTTATCGTCGTCCTCGCCCCAAAAAACGTTGTTGCCGTCGTGGTCGAACAGCGACTGGCACAGGAACATAGCGCTACCGTCCTCGCCCGCCAACGGCTTGGGCATAAAGGATGCGTGGCAACCGCTCTCGTAGGCCTGCTGTTTAATGATGAGTTTGGCCGTGGTGATGGCGTCGGACATGCTCAGGGCCTCGGCGTGGCGCAGGCTCATGCCGTGCTGCGAGCGGCCGGCGGCGTGGAAGGTGTACTCCACGGGCACGGACATCTTCTCGAGCGTGAGGACCGTGTTACGACGCAGGTCGCGAGCGGCATCGCTCACCGAAAGATCGAAGTAGCCCACGTTGTCGAGCGGCTCGGGGGTGTGCTCGTCGGGAAAGTAGTAATACTCCAGCTCGGCGCCCACGTTGAGCAGGTAGCCAGCCTTCTCGGCCTTGCGGAACATGCGGCGCAGGGCATCGCGCGGATCGCCGGCGAAGGGCTTGCGGTCGGGGGTGCACACGTCGCAGAACACGCGGGCGACGCCGTTGTGGCTCGGGCGCCACGGTAGAATCTGGAAGGTCGAAGCATCGGGGAATGCGAGCATGTCGGCTTCCTCGGGCGTGGCAAAGCCCTCGATGGCCGAGCCGTCAAAGCCAATACCCTCCTCAAAAGCGACCTCGAGGTCCTCGGGGCTAATGGCAAAGTTCTTGAGGCGGCCGAGAATGTCGACAAACCACAGACGCACAAAGCGGATGTCGCGCTGCTCTACGGAGCGGAGTACGTAATCGATGTTCTGCTGGTTCATGTCGCTCCCCTTTCTTTCGGGCGGGTTTCGACTGGTCTATATCGCAGATACTATCGCAGAAAAATGTTTCCGCAGGGTTAAAGCGTATCAAGCGCTCAAAAAACGTGTGCGAACAGGCAGTTGCGAACGAGCGGCTAGCGCGAGGTCGAGGCGCGGTGTTCGATGTGGCCGGGAATCTCGATGCGCTTGGGGGCGAGCTTTGCGGCCTCGCCCACGGTGGTGGTAACAACGTCGATGCGCTCGGACAGGCGCTCGACTACGCGCTCGGCAATGGTGAGGGTGTCTTGCGCGGCCGTGGTGACGCCGCCAAAGAGCACATGGTTCCAGGGGTAGTCGTCAAACGTCGCGATCTTGAGCCCCGCCGGCAGCGAGGGTCCCAGCTGCGCTAGCGCCTCGGTCAGACGCAGGAAAACCAAGCCGTTGACAGCAATGAGGCCGAGCTTTTTACCTGCATAGCCGCGGATGGTCTCGTCCAGGCGGCCGACGCCCGTGGCGCCCCCGTCGGCCAGGGTGACGACCTCGCCGGCAAGGCCGCGGTGCAAAAGCTCGTCGGTAAAGGCCTCGGCGCGCTTGCGACGCACGGGGCTGTCGTCGCTTGCCTCGGTGAGCAGGCACAGGCGCTCGCTGCCAGCGGCGGTCAAGGCGTCTACCAGGCCGGCGACCAGCTCACGGTTGTTAGATGTCACCAGATCGACACCGCCGTCGGCAACGTCGCGGTCGAGCAGCACAACGGGCAGGCGCCCCGCGGCCGCGGCGATCGCCTCGTCATT
>DBEXMY010000119.1:0-12432 GCA_048168905.1 Collinsella sp.
GACGACACCGTCACCGCGTAGGCGGTCGATATGGTGACCGGACACCGTGATGTCAAACTCGACCATATCGGACAGGGGGCCGCGCGTAAGCGCCATGTCGTTGAGGGCGAAGGTGCGCACGACATCCTTCGTACCGTCTTCGCGCACGGACACGATATCCGCGGCGATGGTAGCGCGACGGCTCACATGCAGCTCGCCGGAAAGGGCATCACTCACGACCTGCAGAATGTCGCGCTCCTCGGGGCTCGCAGCAGTTAAAAAACCCAGGTGACCATAGGAAAGACCGAGGATAGGAATCTCGCGATGGTTGAGGATGCGGGCAGCGCGCAGCAACGTACCGTCGCCGCCGAGCGTAATGACCAGATCGGAGCCGTCGATATCAGGCGTGCTTTGAATCTTCGATCGCTGGTCGGCAGCCCATGCGACCTCATAGCCCTGGCGCGTCAGCCAAAGCTCGAGCATCAGGCCGCTCTCGACCGCCTCTTGCTTGTAGTAATTGGGAACCAGAAAGACCTTCATAGCGTTGCAGCTTTCTCGCTCAAAACCGATACCTGGGATTGCAGCTCGTCTTGCGGGCGGTCGCCGGGGTCAAATCTCGTGCCATAAAGGAAAAACTCAACGTTGCCCTTGGCACCATGAATGGGTGACACGCACACATCGACCGGGAAGAGGCCCTTGGCAGCAAAGAGTTCAACCGCCGCCACGAGTGTATCGCGGCGCACGGCGGGATCGGTCACAATGCCGCCCTCGCCCACCAGCGCCGCCGGAGCCTCAAACTGCGGCTTTACGAGCGTGCAGAATGCACCCGTAGGCGCCAGGCACGCCAGCACCGCATCGATAATGTTCGCGATGCTGGTAAACGAGACATCACACACTGCCAGGTCGATGGCGCCGGCATAGCCAAGCTCAGGCAGCTGCGTCACGTTTGTGCGCTCATGCAGCGTCACGCGATCGTCCTGACGCAACGACCAATCGAACTGGGCGCGACCCACGTCCACCGAGACAACGGTCGCAGCTCCGCGCTTGAGCAGGCAATCGGTAAAGCCGCCGGTAGAGCAGCCCACATCCAGACAGGCAAGGCCCGTCGGATTGATACCAAACGCATCAAGCGCGCCTTCGAGCTTAAGACCGCCGCGGCCAACATATGGAATGCGCCCCTTCACGTGCAACGGCAGGCCCGGGGTCACCTTAAGGCCCGGCGAAGTCAAGCGCTCGCCGCCACTCGAGACCAAGCCGGCCATAAGAGTGCGAAGGGCATCCGCGCGATCGGCGCAGATGCCCTGTGAAATCAGTTCGTCATCGAGACGCACGCGTTTCATGAATGCCATCAACCATTCGTATCCGGAGATGCGGCCTAGCTATCCTGGGATTCGTTTGCCGCATCCTCATCGTATTCCTGCTCGAGCTTGTCGGCCTCACGCGGCGTCAGCTCAAACTTGTCGACCATGTCGACCGCACGGGAGCCCAGCTCAATCGCCTCGTCAAACAGATCGAGTGAACGCTCCAAGGACGTATCCTTGGAGCGAACGGTAGCGATGATCTGGTCCAGACGGTCCGAGATCTCGTCGAAGTTGCGGACGGAACCCTCTGGCATGGCTACTCCTCGACGGAGTCGGCCTCGACGGCCTCAGCAGCGTCCGCATCCTCGGAAAGTACACCGGCGGCAGCCTGAGCGGCAGCGACCTTGTCGGCAGCCTCGGCAGCCTGTGCCTCCTCGCGAGCGCGATCTTCGGCCAGCAGCTCTTGGTACAGGTCCTCGCCCGGCAGCTCCTCGCTGCGAGCGATCTTGCCCAGCACGCCGTTGACAAACGATGCGGACTGGTCGGTGCCATAGGCCTTGGCGAGCTCGACGGCCTCGTTGATTACGATGGCGTCCGAGACCTCATCGTCGGTGAGGAAACGCATCTCGTAAACGGCGATACGCAGCAGATTGCGGTCGGCGCCGGGCATGCGCATAAGATCCCAGTTCTTGGCAACGGAGCGCAGAGCGCAGTCGATGCGATCGATATGCTCATAGGCACCGCGGCACAGCTCCAGCGCATAGGGATCGAGGGGACCCTTCGAGATCAGGAAATCACCCTCGAGGACGCGCTCAAGCGGGCTGTCCGTAGCCTCGGCCTGGAACAGCAGCTGCAGCGCCTGACTGCGGGCAAGCGTACGCCCGCGATAAACCTTAAGGCTCAAAGGTTACTCCTTGGGGAAAACGAGACCGTCGATGCAAACGTCAACGCGCTCGACCTCGACGCCCACCTGAGCATCGATGGCGGCGACCACGGCGGCGCGAACGGCCTCGGCGAGTTTCTTGAACGGATAGCCAAAGAACACCACGACACGCACGGTGAGTGCGAGCTTGTCGCCAACGACCTCGGCCTCGACCGCCGGCTCGGAAGCCGGGGCCTTGGACGAGAGCATCATGGAGACAAGGTTGGTGGCAAGGTCCTTGACGCCAACGGAGGCGATGCCCTCGACATCCGACACGGCGCGCGAGACGATGGCGGTCAAAACATCGGGCGAAATGCCGATGCCGTCAATCTTGATTTCCTGGGGCATGAGTCCTCCTAGAAGAGTTGGTTGCTAGACGCGGGAGACGAACTTGCCGTCGCGGGTGTCAACCTTGATGACCTCGCCCTCGTTGAGGTACATGGGGACCTGGATGACAGCGCCGGTGTCAATCGTGGCCGGCTTGGTGGAACCCTGGACGGTGTCGCCCTTAAAGCCCGGGTCGGTCTGGACGATGGTGGTCTCGATGAACATCGGCGGCGTCACGCCCATGAGCTCATCGTCGGCGAAGAGCAGCTGGCAGATGTCGTTCTCGCGCAGCCACTTGGAGTTCTCGCCCACCATGTCCTCGGGAACGGGAACCTGCTCATAGGTCTCATTGTCCATGAAGATGTAGTCGGTGCCATCGTTGTAGAGGTACTGGAACTCACGGGTGGTGAGCATGACGCTCTCGAACTTGGTGCCGGCGTTGCAGGTGTTCTCGACGACGCGGCCGCTCTTGATGTCGCGGGTCTTGTAGCGCACAAACGCGCCGCCCTTGCCCGGCTTGACATGCTGGAACTCGACGATGGTATAGACCTTGTCCTTAATGCGGAGACCGAGGCCGTTCTTGAAGTCGGCGGTAGAAATGGTAGGCATAGCGACCTTTCTTGTTATGGGCAGAACGCACAAGCGTCCAAATTACATACGACAGAAATTATACACTTGCAGACGGCGCCTGCAGCGAGCGCATAAAAAGAGAACGCGGGACGTCCGAATCATTTCGAACGCCCCGCCCCAAACTATCTACGAAGTAGACTAGCAATCGATGACGTGGAGGTCATGCGGCGTCTTGGTGAAAGGCTCGTAGCCGTTCTCGGTGACCACGCCATAGTCCTCCAGGCGCACGCCGCCCACACCGGGCAGATACACGCCGGGCTCCATGGTGACAACCGAGCCAACCTCGATGATATTCTTGCTGCGGTTGAAGTTGGGCAGCTCGTGGATGTCGATGCCCACGCCGTGGCCCAGGCCATGGTTGTAGTAATCGCCATAGCCGGCATCGCCGATGATCTTCTTGGAAAGCTTGAAAATGTCGTTGCCCTCGACACCCGGATGGATGGCGGCGACGCACTCCTCGTGCGTACGGCGCACGAGCGCGTACAGGTCGAGCTGCTCCTGGGTAGGCTCGCCCATCACGACGGTGCGCGTCATGTCGGAGCGGTAGTCGCAGTAGCCCGCGCCGTAATCCATGAGGACGAAGTCGCCCTTCTCGATGACACGGTCGCTCGGGACGGCATGCGGGTTGGCGGTATTGGGGCCGCTCGCCACGATGGAGCCGAAGGCCAGGCTGTCGGCACCGTTGGCGAACATAAAGTTCTCGAGCTCGTTGCGAACCTGCTTCTCGGTCATACCGGGCTTAATAAAGCCGAGCATATGCTGGAAGGCGGCGTCGGTGATCGACTGCGCATGGCGCATGAGCTCGATCTCCTCGGCATCCTTGATGGCGCGCATCTTGCGAATGTCGTCATGCATCAGCGGCAGCATGCAGGCGACGGAACGATCCTCCAGACCACGCTGAATACCCTGGTAGAAGTTGATCTGCATGTCGTCCTCGACAGCGCAGACGCGGCACTTGTTGGCCGCGATCTTGCCGGCGACCCAACCGGGGATGGAGCCCTCGTCCATGTTGTAGACCCAGGGGCTGCCGGCGGGCGTGTTCTCCTCAAAGCTGTTGAGGTAGCGCGAGTCGGTATGGAACAGGCACTGGTCAGCCGTAATAAACGCCGCGTGCGGGAACTCGAAGGTGTAGTCGAAGACGCCCTTCACGCCCGTGAGCCAACGAAGGTTGGCCTCGTCGCGCACCACGATGGCATCGTAGCCGCGCTCAACCATCAGGGTACGGACACGCTCGATACGACCGGCAGGGCCGGCAGCAAACTCTGACATGCAGATTCCTTTCGTGTTGTCTCAAAAAGTGCGGGACGGGTCTCAACCGAACGACGGAATCGCATGCGATCCGCAACCGATTGGAAACCCGCCCCTCAACATGATACGAAAGACGATGGATGTCAATAAAACTTAGAGAAGTTCTTTGCGAGAATCCAAGTAGGCGTGAGCATGGCGCTCAAGAACCTCGTCCTCAACGCCCGTTAGACGAATGGCACCGAGTGCCGCGGGCAGCGGCAACATACTGCGGTTCGAGCGGACAAACTGCTGCCTGCGGAACTCCTCGATATACGCGGCAGGCTCCAGATCGAAGGCAAGCTCCTCGATACCAAAGTCCTCCAGGCAGTCATCGACCTCAAAGACGTAATCGATATCGAAGTCGCAGGCGTCATGTGCTAGGCGCGCCTCAAAGCGCATGCCCTCGGACAACAGCTGGTAGGCAGGGACCCACGAAGCGACATCACCCAAGCAGGCGCGCAGAGTACGCTCCCCCATCTTGCCAAAATCAAGTGCATGGCGGGCGCTCGGGTTCGTGGCCATAAGTACGTCCTTGCGGGCAGTCTGAGACCACTGAATGGCATTGACGAGCGCGACCTCCTCGCCCGCGAGAATCTCGGGGACGGTCTCGGTAAACTGATTCCAGCGAGACTTGCTGCTCGAAAGCATGGTACCAACAAGTACCGCATAGCCGAGTTTGAGGTCCTCGGGGTCTGCCTCGCGAACAAGGTCGAGATCACACACGACCAAGCCCGGCTCGGGACGGAGCGCGATAGCGGGAAGCGCATTCGCCGACGAGGCGACGAGCGGCTTCATGGTCGTCGCGACCGTGAGCATGGCGTCGAAGGTCGTCGGCAGCAAGGCACACTCGGTGCGACCGCACCACTGATTAGCGCACCAGCAAACGACCGAGCAGGTCGCCGTGTCACCGACAGCGACAACGAGATCGTCGCAGGTAATGCCGTTAGCCGACAGGGCGCCAAAGACGGTATCGGCATCGGCCAGCGTAGCGCCGGCAGGCGAAACCTCGAGGACGAACAGCGACACAGCAAAGCCAGCGTCGACCAGCGCATGCTCGACGACCTCGCCAAAACGCTCGGATGTGGCGTCGTTCCAAACCACCATCGCGCGCTTAGGCTTGCCCACAGCAGAGGCAAACATGCGCGACAGCTCCTCGAACGCGCCCAATCCGACTCGGACATCGACACTGCGGTTTTGGAAATTGATAAGTTGACGGCGAATCATAGCAGTCCACGCTCCAAAAGCTTCTCGGCACAAAGGTAGGAAACGTCCTCGAAGGACTTGTTGCGAATATCAAGGGTAATATCGGCGGCCTGGCGATACAGCGGACGGCGATGCTCAAACAGGCGCGCAGCATGCTCGGGCGAGCGGAAATCGGGCCGGGTATCGGAGCGGCGGATCTGGCGCAACGAGTCCTCAAAGTCGCCTTCGAGGTACACGCACGTACCCATCTCGTGCATCAGTTCAATGTTCACCGGCGTCTCGACGATGCCACCCCCGCACGATACCAGCAGGCTTCGCTCGCTTTGAAGCGAACGGAGTGCCGAGGTCTCGAGCTCGCGAAAACGATCCTCGCCCTCGGTCTTAAATATCTCGGTCACCGACTTGCCGCATCGACGCACAACCAAACGATCGGTATCGATGAATCGACGCTTGAACATAGTGCCCACGTTGCGCGCAAGCGTCGACTTGCCCGCGCCCAAAAAGCCGATAAAGAAGATATGGTCGCAGCCGTGTTTGATGTGCTGAGACATGGCGAAACCTATTCCTCGCAGGGAAGGTCGCGCAGGTCCCGGCGCTCAAAGATACGGAAGATCTGCGTGTACCACAGGTCCTGGGTTGCCTGCGGTTTGACCAGAATAGTGTCAACGCCGGCAAAGTTACCGCTCCACACGTCCGTGTAAAGCTGATCGCCGATCAGCACGGCCTCGTCGGCCGTGGCGCCCAGACGCTTAAGACCCGCCTTCAGGGCAAACGGGGCGGGCTTCATGGCATGGCTGATGGCCTCGAGCCCCAACTCGCGCGCCGATGCCATAACCTGGTCGCGATGCCAGTTGTTGGACACCATGCACAGCTTAAAGCCCTTAGCATGGGCGGCCTCGAGCCAGGCGGAGACCGCAGCGGGTACCTGCTCGGTATCACGCGGCACCAGGGTGTTGTCGCGATCGAGCAGAATGGCGCGCTTGCCGTCGGCCCAGAGGGTATCGAGGTCGATGCGATCGACCGAGGCAACATATCGTTTGGGGCTAAAAATCCTCATGATCAATTCCAAGACTGTTGATGCTCTTCGTAGGTCTTCGAGAAATACTCCTCGTCCTGCGTAATGTAGAAATACAGGTCGTCGGAGTCGGTCGGCTCAAGGGTGGCCTTGAGCGCCTCGAGCGACGGAGAGCAAATGGGCGTGGGCGGGAGGCCCTCGTGCTTATAGGTGTTATACGGGCTATCGCTCTGCAGGTCGTCGGCGGTAACCTCGCCGCCGGTGACATACATCATGGTCGCATCGCTATTGAGGTAACGCAGGCCATCGAGCTTGCCCGCCAGACGGTTGTAGAAGACTGAGGCCACATGCGCGCGCTGGTCGGCGTTGAGGCCCTCGCGCTCGACGATCGAGGCAAGGTTAACGATGTCGTAATCGGACATCTCCACGCCATAGCGCTCCTTGATCTTGGCCTCGCAGCTGGCAAAGTCAAGCGACTTATACTCGTCGTTGAACTGGTCAAGCATGGCGCGAATCACATCATCGGCGCTTGGGTCCTTACCCAGCGAATAGGTCTTGGGAAATAGGAAGCCCTCGAGCGAATCGTTCGCGGCGTCTTTAAGGAAAGCGTAATCATTCACATAATTGCTCGCCTTAGCCTGGTTAAGGAAGTCCTCCTTAGAAATGCTGTCGTACGCCTTGGCCACGCGGTCGGCGACCTGGTCAACCGTCAGACCCTCAGGGATAGTCAGCGCATCGGAGCCCGCATTGGGGCCTTCCATGAGCTGCTGAACGACCTTGGTCGCATCCATGAGTGTGGTGAACGAATAATCACCGGGCCTGAGCGACATATCGGCGTTGAGCTTTTTCACCGCCGCATAGTAATCCTTGGGATTTTCTACGATATGGTTCTCGGAGAGAATCGAGGCGATCGTATCGCCTGAAGCACTATCGGGAATGGTCACCGTAACCTGCTGACCAGCCGTGACCTTCGTATCCTCACCGGCAAAGAAGCCCTTGACGGCCGGCACGACAAAGAAAGCGATCGCAGCAAGCGCGAGCACCGCCACCACAACGCCGATAATCATAGGCACCGGGGAGCTTTTCTTTTGAGCACCGCGACGAGCATGCGTGTTGTAGCTCGAGCGGGTCGCCGGAGCAACGCCATGCGAACCGCGAGCGTGATGCGAATGCGATTGAGGGACCTGAGTTCGCTGGGTAGGTGCCTGCTGCTTAAAGCGGGTACCGCCTGCAGGCTGGGCCGTACGAGCAGTGGGCTGTTGAGCCGCGTGAGAAGCCGAATGCTGAACCGAACGAGCAGAAGGCTGCTGACCCGTCCGTTGAACAGGTTGGGCCGAATGAGAGAAGGACTGCACCGAGCGCGCGGCAGACTGAGCTGCGCGCTGCGTCGGCTGTGCCGGACGCTGGCCAGGCTGGGCAGGGCGCGACGCCGGCTGCCGTGTACGATTCTGCTGGCGCGGATCGGAAGCGCTAGACATGCGAAACCTCCTCGTTTTTACGATCGAGCCACGTCTGCAAAAACAGGCTGGCGGCAATCATGTCGATCTTGCCCCTCATCTGCTTTTCGTTGAGGCCCTGCTCGCGCAGGATACGCTTGGCCTCTTGCGAAGACAGACGTTCGTCCTCAAACTCCAGCGGAAGATCGAGCTCGTCGGCAATCTTTTGCGCCACGGCGGCAACGCGCTCGGCCTGGGGGCCGGGCTCACCGGCCATGGTCAGGGGGCGTCCGCTTACCAGGATGTCGGGCTCATAGTCCTCAACCAGGTAGCGGAACGTCTTGGCCATACCGGTGACCTCGGCAGCCGGAAGCACCTTGACAGGCATCGCCATCTTGCCATCACGGCTCGAGACGGCGATGCCAATCCTGGTCTCCCCTATGTCCAGCGCGAGCGCAACCACAGCGACTTCTTAGATTCTTAGGCGCCGAGCGCGGTCTTAGCGGCCGCGAGGGCATCGGCGATGCCGGCAGCATTCTTGCCACCGGCCTGGGCCATGTTGGGACGACCGCCACCGCGACCGTCGACCAGACCCGCGATCTGCTTGATCACGTTACCGGCGTGGAAACCGGCCTTGACGGCGTCATCGGAGCCGGCAGCGAGCAGGGCCGGAGTGCCCTTCTCAGTCACGCTGGCGACGACACAAGCGACAGGGCCGGCGACCTTCTGATGCACGGTATCCCATACGTTGCGCAGGTCGGCAGCCTCAAGGCCCTGGAGCTCAGCGACAACGAGCTTATAGCCGTCGAGCTCGACGGCGCCCTCGATGGCGCTGGAGATGGCGTCGGAGGAGCCACCGGTCAGAGCCTTTTTGAGCTTGTTGGACGTCTCGCGCAGCTCAGCCTGCAGGTTCTCCACGCGGGCGGGAACCTCGTCGACGCGGCACTTGAGCGCAGCGGCGGCGGCGTCAACGAGCGCCAGGCGGTCGGCCATGTAGTCGAGGGCACCCTTAGAGGTCACGGCCTCGATACGGCGGACATTGGAGCCCGTGGAGGACTCGGAAATGATCTTGAACAGACCAATCTCTGCGGTATTGGCGGCATGGGTGCCACCACAGAGCTCGCGGGAGAACGGCTGGTCCTCAGCGCCCACGGAGACGACGCGGACGACATCGCCGTACTTCTCTCCAAACAGAGCGACAGCGCCGGCAGCCTTAGCCTCGTCGATGCCCATGACACGGGTCACGACCGGCTTGGAAGCGAAGATCTGCTGGTTGACCAGGTCCTCGACAGCCTTGAGCTGCTCGGAGGACAGGGCCTCGAAGTGCGTGAAGTCAAAGCGTAGGTGCTCGGGCGTCACCAGCGAGCCGGCCTGGGAGACGTGCTCGCCCAGGACCTGCTTAAGGGCAGCGTCGAGCAGGTGCGTGGCGGTGTGGTTGCGGCGCAGGAAGCCACGGCGCTCGGCGTCGAGCGCGGCGGTAACAGCGGCACCGACAGCCAGCGTGCCCTCGGCAACGTGCGCGACGTGGGCATACAGGCCGTTGTGGTTCTTGGTGTCGGCAACGGTCAGAACAACGCCCTCGGCGGAAAGCTTGCCGGCATCGCCCTGCTGGCCACCCATCTCGGCATAGAACGGGGTGCGGTCGAGCACAACCTCGACATCCTCGCCGGCGGCAGCGGACTCGACGGACTCGCCGTTGCGCACGATGGCGACAACCTTGGCGCCCTCGATCACATCGTTGTCATAGCCGTCGAACTCGGTCGCTGCGACCTTGTCCGAAAGCTCGACCCACACGTCGTTGAAGCTGCCCCAGGCGTCGCCCTTGGCATTGGCGCGGGCGCGGGCCTTCTGGTCCTCCATGCAGGCAGTGAAGCCGTCCATATCGACGTCGTGGCCAGCGGTGCCGGCGATCTCGACGGTCAGATCGATGGGGAAACCAAAGGTGTCGTGCAGTTTAAAGGCGACATCGCCCGAAAGCACGGAGCCCTCGGCAAGCGCTGCCAGGGCCTCGTCCAGATAGACGCGGCCGTTGTCGAGCGTCGTGGAGAAGCGCTCCTCCTCGGAGGCGACGATACCCTTGACGAGCGCGACATTCTTGAGCAGCTCGGGATAAGCCTCACCCATCTGAGCGTTAACCTCGTCGATGAACTTGGTCAGGAAGGCGCCCTCGATGCCCAGCAGGCGACCGTGGAACACGGCACGACGGAGCAGGCGGCGAAGGACGTACTCGCGACCCTCGTTACCGGGAAGGATGCCGTCCGAGATCATAAAGTCGACGGCACGGGAGTGGTCGGCGATGATACGCAGGGAGCGGCTGGCGCCAGAGTAATCGTCGGCGTCATAGGTCTTGCCGCTAATCTTCTCGCCCAGCTTGATGAGGTGCTGCATCAGATCGCCGTCGTAGTTGGCGGTCTTGTGCTGCATGATGGCGGCCATGCGCTCCAGGCCCATGCCCGTATCGAGGTTGCGGTGCGGCAGCTCCGGCATGGAGCCGTCCTCCTGGCGGTCGTACTGGGTAAAGACGAGGTTCCAGAACTCCAGGAAGCGGTCGCAGTCGCAGCCAGGCTTGCAGTCGGGGCTGCCGCAGCCGACCTCCTCGCCCATGTCAAAGTAGATCTCGGAGCACGGACCGCAGGGACCGGTGGGGCCAGCGGCCCAGAAGTTATCGTCCTCGCCCAGGCGGGAGATGTGGTCCTCAGCAACGCCCAGAGAACGCCACACGTCGTGGGTCTCGTCGTCCTCGGTAAAGACGGTGAAGTACAGGCGGTCGAGCGGCAGCTTGAACTCCTTGGTGATGAGCTCAAAGGCCCAGGCGCAAGCCTGCTGCTTGGAGACGCCGCCAAAGGAGAAGTCGCCGAGCATCTCAAAGAAGGACAGGTGACGGCCGTCCTCGCCGATGCAATCGATGTCGTTGGTGCGGACGCACTTCTGGCAGGAGATAGCGCCGATCTCCTTCATGGTCTTCTTGCCCTGGTAGTACTCCTTAAACTGGTTCATGCCGGCGTTGGCAAGCAGCAGCGAAGGATCGTCAGGGACGAGGGACGAAGAAGGATAGAGCTTAAGACCGCGCTCCTCAAAGAAGTTGAGGAACTTGGAGCGAATCTCGGCCGTAGTCATTGACGGGTAGTCAGCACTCATAGAGGGAATCTCCTCGGTTTCACATCGAAACAGTTCAAACGTAACGATATTACCATCCCGCCGCGCCTGTGCAAAAAAGAGGGTCGCCAAACAGCGACCCTCCAGCGAAAGTGCACGTTATTTAGTACTGCGCGATCCTTTGAAAAAGGACTGCTGTATAATTGCATATAAGATTCACCCGGAAGGAGCGATCGATGAAAAGCAAACGATTTGTCCTGAATGCACTTCTGGTTGTAGCACTTTTAGCGCTCTTAGCCTTCTCATGCTGGTACGCAAACCAACCATCATTTGGATACGTATTGTATACAGTAATGTCCGGCGATAAGGCTTATTACACTCTACGCGCAATTGACGTTCTCTTTTTCTATGTAGCCGGCCCCTTATCAATCGCTTTGGTCGCGTTTCTTGTCATTTACAACTTCAAGAAACGTTAATAGAACCTATTTAGAATCCGAATCGTCCATGGAGCCGTCGATGCCGGTTTTGGTTTCGTCGTTCATATTGAAATCGTCGTCTTTGGCGAAGGGATTCTTGAAAAAGCCCGTAGCATCGGGCTGAAGGCCCGAGAGCTTCATCCAGGGATTATCGAGCTCGGGTTTGGGCATGGCCTGGGCCTCGGGCGCAGTCTCGTTACCGATGAGCTCGGACTCATAGATGAAGGTGTCGTCACCGAGCGCGTCGTAAGCGGCGACCGGGTTGCCATCGCCATCGCGGTACGGCGTGCCCTTAAACACGGCGCCGTCATAGGCCACAAGCTGACGGCCGGTCTCATTCTCGAAGTAATACACGAAGATGCCCTTGAGGGCCGCACAAAGCGGGATGGCAATAATCATGCCGATGGGGCCCATGAGTGCCGAGCCAATAACGAGCGCCGTGAGGCTCATGATGGGATGCACCTGCACCGAGCTCTGCATGACCATAGGAGAAATCACGTTGTCGGTGACGTTTTGCGCGACCATCGTCACGATGAGCGTCCATAACGCCAACATGGGGCTGAACATGAAACCGAGCACCGTGGCGATTGCTGCGCTCACCCAAGGACCGACGACCGGAACCAAATGCATGATGCCGGTAAAGATAGCCATGAGCGCCGCATACGGATGGCCGATGATCATAAAACCGATAAAGGCGAGGAAACCACCGCAGATGGACGTCACGACCATACCGCGCATGTAGCCGCCGACAGAGCGAGAA
>DBEXMY010000120.1:0-9717 GCA_048168905.1 Collinsella sp.
CCTTGGCCTTATCCCATGCCAGCATCACCGTCGTCTTGACGCTCGGCAGGCGGTAATTAGGGAGCTCCATGATAAACGGCACCGGGTCGCCCTTAAATGCCGTGCGGTTGAGCACCAAAGACGCGACGCAGCCGACCACGATACCGATCAGATAGAGCGAGACCATGGCGGGAACCGTCGCCTGCGGAAAAAACGCCCCGCACAGCAAGCCGTAAACCGGCAACTTGGCTGAACAGCTCATAAACGGCGTGAGCATGACGGTCATCTTGCGGTCGTGCTCGGATGGGAGCGTACGGGTCGACATGATAGCCGGCAGGGTGCAGCCAAAACCGACGAGCATGGGCACGAAGCTGCGGCCCGACAGGCCAAAGCGACGCAGCACCTTATCCATGACAAAGGCCACGCGCGCCATGTAGCCCGAGTCTTCCAGAATGGAGAGGAACAAAAAGAGCACGACGATAATCGGCAGGAAGGTCAGCACGCTGCCCACGCCCGTAAGCACGCCGTCGACAGCCAGCGAGCGCACCACGTCGTTGGTGCCGAACGCCTTGAGGCCTGCATCGGCCGAAGCGATGATGGCAGCGATGCCGTCCTCCATAAGTCCCTGCAACGCCGCGCCGATCACGCCAAACGTCAGCCAAAAGACGAGGCCCATGGTCAACAGAAACGCCGGAATGGCCGTATAGCGACCCGTCAGAATGCGGTCGATTTTGACAGAGCGCACGTGTTCGCGACTTTCGTGCGGCTTGACGACGCAGCGCCCGCACACATCGCCGATAAAGCTAAAGCGCATGTCCGCCAGCGCAGACAGGCGGTCAGTGCCGGCCTCGCCCTCCATCTGGGTGATGATGTGCTCGATAGCGTCGAGCTCGTTGCGATCCAGGTGAAGCGCCTCGGTTACCAGCTCATCGCCCTCGACCAGCTTGGTCGCCGCAAAGCGCACCGGGATGTGCGCCGTCACGGCATGGTCCTCGATCAGGTTAGCAATACCGTGGATGCAGCGATGCAGCGCACCGCCGTCCGGACCGTCGGGCGCACAGAAGTCCAGGCGACCGGGGCGCTCGCGGAACCGCGCCACGTGCAGGGCGTGGTCCACCAGCTCGCCGATGCCCTCGTTGCGGGCAGCGCTAATGGGGACAACGGGCACGCCCATCAGGCTCTCGAGCAAGTTGACGTCCACGGCGCCGCCGTTGGCGGTCACCTCGTCCATCATGTTGAGCGCGATGACCATAGGACGGTCGAGCTCCATGAGCTGCAGTGTCAGGTACAGGTTGCGCTCGATGTTGGTGGCGTCAATGATGTCGATGATGGCGTCGGGGTTTTCGTCCAAGATGAATTGGCGGCTGACGATCTCTTCGCCCGTGTACGGCGACAGCGAATAGATGCCGGGCAGGTCGGTAACGCCTGCCTCGGGGTGGTTGCGGATGGTGCCATCTTTGCGGTCGACCGTCACGCCGGGAAAGTTACCGACGTGCTGGTTGGAGCCCGTCAGCTGGTTGAACAACGTGGTCTTACCGCAGTTTTGGTTGCCGGCGAGGGCAAAGTGCAGCGGTGCGCCCTCGGGCACGGCCGTCTTTGCCGCACGGGGCGAATACGTCCCCTCGCCCAGAGCCGGATGCTCCGTCGTGCCGATTGCGGCGTTAGCGCGCGGACCCGTATCGGTGTCGTGAATACCCACGAGCTCGATGCGAGCGGCATCGTCCTTGCGCAGTGTCAACTCGTAGCCACGCAGGCGGATCTCGAGCGGATCGCCCATGGGGGCGTACTTCATCATGGTGACTTCGGTGCCCGGCGTTAGACCCATGTCCAAAATATGCTGTCGGAGTGCCTGATCGTCCGATGCCACCGATGCGACAACGGCGTCCTTTCCAATCTCGAGTGTATCGAGCTTCACGTCCGTGTTCCTCCCCCGACGCCCACAGGGCGTTGTATTTATGTTCACCAAGGCTAACCGTTTGCCATGGCTAACCAATTTTAACCATGCATGATAGCGCGAACATGCAACGATGTTCAATCAGCAAATTGGCGCAATGGGGACAGGCAGGAGAGTTCAGGGCCATAGTTTCCCGATGAGGCCTCTCGGGGAAACTACATCCCAGAATTCCGGCTCGAAACGGGATATGGTTTCCCAAACAGGCCTCTTACGGAAAATGCATCCCGGAATCCCCGCTCGAAACGGGACGCGCTTTCCCAGTCGAGGCCCTATGGGAAACTGCGTCCCACCTTGAAAGGCAAAACTGGGGCGCAGTTTCCGGGCGGGGCATCAAAAACGAAGTTGCGGCGGAATAGTTCCTGGATGGGCTGGTTGATGCCCCAGATCGGAACTATTTCACCGCAAGTTATTGAAGGGCTGGGATGCCCGTCCTCTTACAGATGGCGCTCCAGGAAGCGGAAGGCTAGGCGAATCCAGGGGCGGACCGCCACCTGCTTGTCCTCGTTGTCGACCGCGGTGTTGGCGTTGCCGAGCGAAAGGCCGTGACCACCCTGGTCAAAGACGTGCATCTCGCATGCAACGCCCTCCTCGGCCATGCGCTGCGCAAACGGGTAGACCTGCGCGATCGGCGCCGTCTTGTCGTCGGACACGCCCCACACAAAGGTCGGCGGCATCTGACGCGAAACATGCGTGGCGGGGCAGATATCGGCCAAATGCTCGTCAGTCGCCTCGCCACCCGTCACCATCGACAGGTAGTCGTTAAGCAAATCGCGCCCCGTCTTGCCGCCCGTCTTGGGAACGCGCAAGTCAATGCGCGGATCGCGCGTCTGCATGTCGCGCACATAGGCAAAGTCGAGCAATGGATAGCCCAGTACCACGGCATCGGGACGAATGTCGTCCGCGCGCGCCCCTGCCAGGCCCGCGAAGGGACCAGTCTTCCATTGCGTTGCCAGCGAGGCACAGATCATGCCGCCCGCCGAGAATCCCACGACGCACACGCGCTTAGGATCGACATGCCACTCGTCGGCGTTGGCGCGCACCGTGGCGACCATCTTGGCAAGATCTGCCTGGGGGTGCGGAAAGCTCACGTCACCCGTAGAACTCGTGACATAGTTGAGCACAAAGGCCTGGTAACCGTGATCCAAAAATGCAAACGCCACCGGATCCTGCTCATGCGGAGCGATATGCGTAAACGCACCTCCGCCACAGATAATCACGGCAGGGCGGCGGCCATTCGGTTTATCGGGCAGCGGCTCGGCACCCAAATACGTAAAGGTCGCCGGATATTCCTCGGTCGGCTCCTCGCCCCACAGCGCATGGTTCTCGACAATCATATGTGCTCCCTTCGCGCAAATTAAGCGCCCTTGTTTTTTTGCCTTCAAGCGTACCCCACTTGAACCCGTGGCGCAGAAACACTCCGGCAATAAGTTTCCCTTCAACTGATATATCACATAATCCCAGTTCAGAGGTATCTTTGAGCAGCGTAGAATAGGGGCGTTGACCAAGCCGCGAAACACATATGAAACGTTTCCGGCAAACCAAACGCGCGATATGCGCCTATTTAAGTTGGAGGCAACTATGGGTCTGCTCGATTCGCTTAAGTCCACCTTCACCTCGGCCGGCGAGGCGTCCGTTCCGCCCGCAGCAAGCTTCGCCACCCGCGAAGGCGTCATCTACGCCCCCGTCAACGGCGTGCTCGTCAACCTGGACGAGGTTCCCGACGAGACGATCGCCTCGGGCATGCTTGGCCAGGGCTATGGCATCGAGCCCATTACCGGCACCATCTATGCGCCCGCCAACGGCCGCATCGGCGCCACCACCGTCACCAACCACTCCATCGGCATGATTACCGAGGACGGCCTGCGCGTGTTCATCCATGTTGGCCTGGGCACCGTGGAAATGAACGGCAAGGGTTTTGCCCGCTTTGTCGAGATGGGCGATGTGGTCAAGGCAGGCCAGCCGCTCATCAGCTTCGACCGCGAGGCCATTAAGGCCGCTGGTCACGAGGACATCGTGACCGTCATCGTCTCCGAGCTCGATCGTCTTAAGAGCATCGACCATGTCGGCGAGTCTGGAACGCTTATCGGCGGCAACCCGCTCGTCAAGCTTGGCGACCCGCTGCTGGTTGCCAAGACCAAGTAGCCAGGCCCCGCGCCACACAGCCAAAAGGCACCTCGTCAAGCGCCCGCGACCATTTGGCCGCGGGCGCTTTTTCGTTTGAAAAACCATCCCGCCAATGCTTTATCTGTATAGCCCAAATGAGCCGAGCTGCTAGAATACCGAACTGTATGGATAACTATCATTCAACCGTTATGGGAGGATACGTGAACCGCACCAAAATCGCGCAGCTCTATGCCGATGCCGAGTCGCTCGGCGGCCAAACCGTCACCGTCGCCGGCTGGGTCAAGTCCGTCCGCGACATGAAGAACTTTGGCTTTGTTACGCTCAACGACGGCAGCTGCTTCCGCGACCTGCAGGTCGTCATGAACCGCGAGGCACTCGACAACTACGACGAGATCGCCCATCAAAACGTCTCGGCCGCACTCATTTGCACCGGCACCGTCAAGCTGACCCCCGATGCGCCCCAGCCTTTCGAGCTTTCTGCTACCTCCATCGAGGTCGAAGGCACGAGCGCCCCGGATTACCCGCTGCAGAAGAAGCGCGCAACCGTCGAGTTCCTGCGCACCCAGCAGCACCTGCGCCCGCGCACCAACCTGTTCCGCGCCGTGTTCCGCATCCGCTCTGTCGCGGCTGCCGCCATCCACCGCTTCTTCCAGGAGCAGGGCTTTGTCTACGTCAACACCCCCATCATCACCACGAGTGACTGCGAGGGCGCCGGCGAGATGTTCCGCGTGACCACGCTCGACCCCAAAAATCCGCCCCTCACCGAGTCCGGCGAGGTCGACTGGAGCCAGGACTTCTTTGGCAAGCATGCAAGCCTCACCGTGTCCGGCCAGCTCAATGCCGAGAACTTTGCCATGGCCTTTGGCGACGTGTACACCTTTGGCCCCACCTTCCGCGCCGAAAACTCCAACACCACGCGCCACGCCGCCGAGTTTTGGATGATCGAGCCCGAGATGGCCTTTGCCGACCTTAACGACTACATGGATAACGCTGAGGCCATGCTCAAGTATGTCCTCAAGGACGTCATGGCCACCTGCCCCGACGAGCTCAATATGCTCAACAAGTTTGTGGACAAGGGTCTGCTCGAACGCCTAGACCATGTCGCCAACTCCGACTTCGCCCGCGTTACCTACACCGAGGCCGTCGAGATCCTGGAGCAGGCAGTCGCCGCCGGTCACAAGTTTGATTACCCCGTCAGCTGGGGCATCGACCTGCAGACCGAGCACGAGCGCTTCCTGACCGAGGAGCACTTTAAGCGCCCGACCTTCGTAACCGACTACCCGGCCGAGATCAAGGCCTTCTACATGCGCATGAACGAGGACGGCAAGACCGTCGCCGCCGCCGACTGCCTGGTTCCCGGTATCGGCGAGATCATCGGTGGCTCCCAGCGCGAGGAGCGCCTGGATCTGCTCGAGGCCCGCATCAAGGACCTGGGTATGAATCCCGAGCAGTACAAGTACTACCTTGACCTGCGCCGCTACGGTTCCTGCAAGCACGCCGGCTACGGTCTGGGCTTCGAGCGCTTGGTCATGTATCTGACCGGCGTGGGCAACATCCGCGACGTCCTGCCGCACCCGCGCACCGTGGGCAACGCCGACTTCTAATCGTCGAACGCTAGCTCGCGTCGCCACACGCCAACGCTCATCGCACAAGCGTCTCTCGACATCGGTCGAGAGACGCTTTTTTCAACAGCATCCGTCAAGCTTTTGGCAAGTTTTTGGTCAGTTGAGCAGGGCTGTTGAAAACTCGACCCGCCGTTTGCCGACGACTACCGACCGCCCAGAGCGCCCTGCGCCCCTGGGAAAGCCCCGCGTCCTAGGCTCCATACCGTCGCCACCCAAAACGGAAAGGACGTGGGCACCATGACCGAAGCCGCTGTTGAAACCTACGACACCACGACGAGGGGCGCCGCCTCGATGGCAGCCTATCGCGCCGTTCGTATCCTGCAGCTCTTGAGCGAAAACACCGGCGAAGACAAGGCCATGCTTTCCGATGAGCTGATCCGGCGCCTCGCCCATCCCGACGACCCCGCCCGCATGCCCATCTCGGCGGCGCGGCGCAGCATCTACACCGCCATCTCCGCGCTTCGCCATGCCGGATACGAAATTGAATACAAACGCGGCGTGGGCTACAAACTTCTTACCCGCCCGCTCACCGATGAAGAGATCATCCGGCTCCACGGTATGGTCATGCGCAACCGCTCCACGCCTATCGCTATCCGCAAGAGCATGGCGCAGCACTTAGTTGCCATGGCGAGCGCCGACGTTCGCGGCTACCTCGATACACCCGAACCCGCTCCAAGCGCAGGCAGCAAGGCTACCAAGGCAACACGCACGCCCATCAAGCGCATCGACACGTGCGAGCTCGTCGAGCAGGCCATCGACCACGGAACCACGGTGAGTTTTGATATTTCGAGCGTCACGACACGCGGCGAAACCGAAGCAGCACGGATGACACTCCGTCCCTTTGCCATCAGGCAGCGCGATGGCATCTCGTATCTGCTGGGAACGGTCTACGACGCCCGAGGCACCGACGATACGCTGCGCACCGTCGAGATCGCCCGTATGAGAAACGTCAGCACGCGCCTGCTCGACGGCAAGAAGCTCTTCGCCGCCCTGGACGAGGACGACGCCTCCTCCGCCGCATAAGACCCTCCGCCGCCCATTCGACTACCCGTACCGCCCATCCGATTCTGTATTAAAAAACCCGCCAGGCTGTTGTAAAAATGGACATCAGCGCTACTATAGTCCCACTTGCACTTTGTCCCAGTGCAGTGTTTCCAGCCATTTTTATACTGGGGGTAATGATATGAAGGACATCACCATCAGCCGCAGGAGCCTTCTGGTCTCCGCCGGCCTGCTCGCGCTCGCCCCGCTCGCCGGATGCGGCGGCAACTCTGGTTCCGGCTCCGCTGCCGCCGGTTCCGACTACACCATCGGCGTTCTGCAGCTCACCGAGCACTCCGCGCTCGATGCCGCCAACGACGGCTTCGTCAAGGCCATCAAGAAGAGCGGCCTTAAGGTCAAGATCGACCAGAAGAACGCCCAGAACGACCAGTCCACGTGTAAGTCCATTGCCGACAAGTTTGTGGGCGACAACGTCAACCTGATTTATGCCATCGCCACGCCCGCCGCGCAGGCTGCCGCCGGCGCCACGGCCGATATCCCCATCGTGGGCTGTGCCATCACCGACTACGCCGCCTCCGGCCTGGTCCAGGACAACGACAAGCCCGGCACCAACGTCACCGGCACTTCCGACCTCACCCCGGTCGCCGAGCAGCTCGAGATGATGCAGAAGGTCCTGCCCGACGTTAAAAAGGTCGGCCTGCTCTACTGCACCGCCGAGTCCAACTCCGACGTCCAGATCAAGGCCGCCAAGAAGAAACTCGACAAGCTGGGCCTGGAGTACACCGATTTCACAGTCTCGAGCTCCAACGAGATTCAGTCCGTCGTCGAGTCTGCCGTGGGCAAGGTCGACGCGCTGTACTCCCCCACCGACAACACCATCGCCGCGGGTGCCTCGCAGGTCGGCCAGATCTGCAAGGAAAACAAGCTTCCCTTCGTGACTGGCGAGGAGGGTATGTGCATGGCCGGCGGCCTGTTCACCCTCTCCATCAATTACGAGGACCTGGGCTACGCCGCGGGCGAGATGGCCGTTAAGATCCTGAAAGGCGAGGCCAAGCCCGAAGACATGCCGATCAAACACCTCTCGAGCAAGGACCTGGTCGTCGTCAAGAACGACGAGATGGCCGAGGCCCTGGGCATCGACCTCTCCGCTCTGGACGCGTAATGCCATACGCGGCATGCGTCTAGAGCCCGTGCTCGCGCTTTAGCCGCGTTATTCAATATCTGAGCCACAGGGGCGGGCGCTGTAGACCGGCGTCCGCCCTGCTTGTTTCAGGTAAAACAAAACGTCTGTCCGCAGCTCTTCTATGCATTGTTACCGCTATTATGGTGAATCACGTGTCCACCCTATCCTAGGAGGTATGAAGCATGCTCATTGCATTGCAGGGCGCCGTTTCGCAGGGCGTCCTCTGGGGCATTATGGTGCTTGGCGTGTTTATCACGTTCCGCCTGCTCGACATTCCCGATATGACCTGCGACGGCAGCTTTGCCCTCGGCGGCTGCGTCTGCGCTGTGCTCATCGTCAATAACAACGTCGACCCGCTGCTCGCCGTGCTGGCCGGTATGTGCGCCGGCGCCATCGCGGGTGCCGTCACGGGCATTTTGACCACCGTCTTCGAGATTCCCGCGATCCTCGCCGGAATCCTCACCCAGATCAGCCTGTGGTCCATCAACCTGCGTATCATGGGCAAGTCCAATACGCCCATTCTTGCCAAGGGCACCGTGTTCTCGGCCGTCAGCAATATGACCGGTCTGCCGCAGTCCACCGTTGCCATCATCTTGGGCATCCTGCTCGCCGTGGCTATCGTTGCCATCCTGTATTGGTTCTTTGGCACCGAGATCGGCTCGGCGCTGCGCGCCACCGGCAACAACGAGTACATGATCCGCGCTCTGGGCGTCAACACCAACTCCACCAAGATGATCGCCCTCGTGCTCTCCAACGCCCTCATCGGCCTTTCGGGCGCGCTCATCTGCCAGAGCCAGAAGTATGCCGACATTGGTATGGGCACCGGTGCCATCGTTATCGGTCTTGCCGCCATTGTTATCGGTGAGGTGCTCGGCCGTCTGCTACCCGGCGGCCTCACGCAGTTTAGCGTCCGTCTTGCCTCCGCCGTCTTTGGCTCCGTGGTGTACTTCCTTATCCGCGCCATCGTGCTGCAGTTGGGCATGGACGCCAACGACATGAAGCTGCTCTCCGCCGTGATTGTCGCTGTGGCCCTGTGCGTGCCCGTGGTTTGGGAGCGCTATAAGCTCCGCAGCTCCTACACGAAGGGGGATGAGGCAGATGCTTAAGCTCTCGCACGTCAAGAAGACCTTTAACAAGGGCACCGTCACCGAGAAGCGCGCGCTCACCGGCGTCGACCTCACCCTGAATGACGGCGACTTTGTAACCGTGATCGGCGGCAATGGCGCCGGCAAGTCCACGCTGCTCAACATGATCGCCGGCGTGTACCCGCTCGATTCGGGCGTTATCGAGCTCGACGGCACCGACATCTCGCGCCTGAGCGAGTCGCAGCGCGCCAAGTACCTGGGCCGCGTGTTTCAGGACCCCATGCGCGGTACCGCTGCCGACATGCAGATTGCCGAGAACTTGGCCCTCGCCAAGCGTCGCGGCCAGCGTCGCGGCCTTTCGTGGGGCGTCACCAAGGCCGAGAAAGATGAGTACGTTGAGCTGCTCAAGCGCCTGGACCTTGGTCTGGACACGCGTCTCAACGCCAAGGTCGGCCTGCTCTCGGGTGGCCAGCGCCAGGCACTCACCCTGCTGATGGCCACGCTCACCAGGCCGCGCCTGCTGCTGCTCGACGAGCACACTGCGGCCCTCGACCCCAAGACGGCCTCTAAGGTGCTCAACCTGACCGAGGAGATCGTCGACGAGAACCACCTGACCACGCTCATGGTCACGCACAACATGAACGACGCCATCCGTCTGGGCAACCGTCTGATCATGATGCACGAAGGCCACGTGATCTACGACGTGGCCGGCGACGAGAAGAAGTCGCTCACCGTGGCCGACCTGCTGCAGAAGTTCGAGGAGGT
>DBEXMY010000121.1:0-6998 GCA_048168905.1 Collinsella sp.
CGCCCTTCAGGAAGGCGTCAACGACCTCGAGGCGCTTGACGGCCTTCTCGCGCTTCTGCTTCTGGGAGTCCTCGTCGGCGATGATGGCCTTGAGCTTCTCGGCCTCGGAGGGGAGGTCGATGGCAGCGAGCAGGTCGCGGACGGCCTCGGCACCCATGCCACCCTTAAAGTACATGGAGTAGTAGCGGGTCATCTCGCGGAACAGCGGCTCATCGGAGATGAGGTCGCGCTCGGTGAGCTTCATGAAGGCGTTGAAGGCGTCCGTGCGGAGCTGCTTCTCGTCCTTGCACTCTTCCTCGATGTCGACGATGCCAGAGGCGATCTCCTCGGGGGTCAGCGGCTCCTCGTCGGAGAACTCGTCAAAGTTCTCGGGGTTGCCCTGCTCCTTGAGGGACTCGATCTGGCGGGCGCACTCGGCATCGATCTCTTCCAGATCGGCGGCGAGCTCCTCGCGCAGGTCGTCGGCGTCGGCCTCGCGAGCCTCGTAGTCGACCTCGGTGATGATGTAGCTGGCAAAGTACAGAACCTTCTCGAGGTCCTTGGACTTGATGTCGAGCATACGGCTCATCGGGAAGCTCGTGGGGCTCTTGAAATACCAGATGTGGGACACGGGAGCGGCGAGCTCGATGTGACCCATGCGGTCGCGACGCACCTTGGCCGAGGTGACCTCGACGCCGCAGCGCTCGCAGACGATGCCCTTAAAGCGGATGCCCTTGTACTTGCCGCAGGAGCACTCCCAGTCCTTGGCGGGACCGAAGATCTTCTCGCAGAACAGGCCGTCCTTCTCGGGCTTGAGGGTACGGTAATTGATGGTCTCCGGCTTCTTAACCTCACCGTGCGACCAGGAACGGATCTGGTCGGCGGAGGCAAGGGAGATCTTTACCGAGTCAAAATCAGTAGCTTCGAAATCTGCCACAGTCAACTACTCCTTATCAGTGGTCGTGGCGGCGACAGCCTCGGGCGCCTCGTCGGTCTCGGCATCCTCGGCCTCGACGTCGGCGTCAACGCCGGCGAGCGCAGCCAGGTCGTCGAGAGCAGAGGTCTCCTCGGCGGTCACAGGGGCGGAGGCGTCCTCGTCGGCATCGTGCATGGGCTCGATGTCCAGTGCGAGCGAACGAATCTCCTTGACGAGAACCTTGAAGGACTCGGGGATACCCGGGACAGGAACGTTCTCGCCCTTGACGATGGACTCGTAGGTCTTGACGCGGCCCACGGTATCGTCGGACTTGACGGTCAGGATCTCCTGCAGGACGTTGGAAGCACCGTAAGCGTACAGTGCCCAAACTTCCATCTCGCCGAAACGCTGGCCGCCGAACTGAGCCTTGCCGCCAAGCGGCTGCTGGGTAACCAGGCTGTAAGGGCCGGTCGAACGGGCGTGGATCTTGTCGTCAACCATGTGGCCGAGCTTGAGGATGTAGGACGTACCCACGGTAATGGGCTCGCGGAACTCCTCGCCGGTGCGGCCGTCGAACAGGCGGGTCTTGCCGCGCTCGTCAAGCTGGGTGACGAACTCGGGGCGCATGTGATCGCCAAAGGCAGCGGTGGCCTTGTTGAGCATGTTCTTGTTAGCACGACGAATGACCTCGGCGATCTCGTCCTCCTTGGCGCCGTCGAAGACGGGCGTCGCGGTGAAGAACGGACCGGGGACGTACTTGTCGGAGTCGGCCTGCTCGGTATCCCAACCGCAGGCAGCAGCCCAGCCAAGGTGGCACTCGAGCAGCTGGCCGACGTTCATACGCGAAGGAACGCCCAGCGGGTTGAGGATAACGTCGATCGGGGTACCGTCAGCCATGTAGGGCATGTCCTCGACCGGCAGAACGTTACAGATAACACCCTTGTTGCCGTGGCGGCCGGCGATCTTATCGCCCTGCTGGATCTTACGACGCTGGGCGACGTAGACGCGCACCTGCTCGTTGACGCCGGGGGCCAGATCGTCGCCGTTCTCGCGGCTAAAGCGGACGACGTCGATGACGCGGCCGTAAGCGCCGTGAGGCATCTTAAGGGAGGTGTCGCGAACGTCGTGGGCCTTGGCACCGAAGATGGCGCGCAGCAGGCGCTCCTCGGCGGTCAGAGCGCTCTCGCCCTTAGGCGTGACCTTGCCGACCAGGATGTCGCCAGGGCCGACCTCGGCGCCGATGCGGATAATGCCGTCCTCGTCGAGGTTGGCAAGCATATCCTCAGAGAGGTTCGGGATCTCGCGGGTGATCTCCTCGGGGCCGAGCTTGGTGTCGCGGGCATCGATCTCGTGACGGGTGATGTTGATGGTCGTCAGCAGGTCCTCGGCCACCAGGCGCTCGGACACGACGATACCGTCCTCGTAGTTGAAGCCTTCCCACGGCATGTATGCCACGGTGAGGTTCTGACCCAGTGCGAGCTCGCCATGATCGGTCGAAGGACCGTCAGCCAGGGGCTCGCCCTGCTCAACGGTGTCACCGACGCGCACGAGCGGACGGTGGTTGATGCAGGTGGACTGGTTGGAGCGCTGGTACTTGGCCAGGTGATACTCGTCCATGCCGCCGGCATGCTTGACGATGATCTTGGCGGCGTCGGCAAAGATGACCTCGCCGGCGTTCTTGGCCAGGGTGACCTCGCCAGAGTCCAGAGCGGCGCGACGCTCCATGCCGGTACCGACATAGGGAGCGGCAGGGTGAACCAGCGGCACGGCCTGACGCTGCATGTTAGCGCCCATCAGCGTACGCTTGGCGTCGTCGTGCTCGAGGAACGGGATCAGCGTGGCTGCGACGGAGAGCATCTGACGCGGCGAGACGTCCATGTAGTCGACGTCCTCGACAGGCACGTCGGCGGGAGCGCCGAAGGAGCCGTCGAAGTCGCGGGTACGGGCGATCACGGTGTGCGGGCGAACAAGCTTGCCCTCGGCATCGGTCGTGATGAACTCGTTGGTCTTGGGATCGAGCGGCGTGTTGGCCGGCGCGATGACGTGCTTCTCTTCCTCGTCAGCGGTCATCCAGTCGATCTGGTCGGTGGCAACGCCGTTCTCGACGCGACGGAACGGAGCCTCGATGAAGCCGTACTCGTTGACGCGGGCGTAGAGGGCGAGCGAGCCGATCAGGCCGATGTTGGGGCCTTCGGGGGTCTCGATCGGGCACATGCGGCTGTAGTGCGAGTTGTGGACGTCGCGGACGGCCGTCGGCACGTTGGTGCGGCGGCTGGAGCCAGACTTGTGGCCGGCAAGACCGCCAGGGCCGAGTGCGGACAGACGGCGCTTGTGGGTCAGACCGGTCAGGGGGTTCGCCTGGTCCATGAACTGCGAGAGCTGCGAGGAACCGAAGAACTCCTTGATGGAGGCCACGATCGGACGGATGTTGATGAGCGACTGCGGGGTAATCTCGTCGATGTCCTGAGAGCTCATGCGCTCACGGACGACGCGCTCCATACGGCTCATGCCGATACGGAACTGGTTGGCGACGAGCTCGCCGACGGTACGGATGCGGCGGTTGCCAAAGTGGTCGATGTCGTCGACCTTGAAGCCCTGCTCGCCGGCAGCGAGGGACAGGAGGTAGCGCAGCGTCGCGACGATGTCCTCGTCGGTGAGCACCGTGACCTCTTCCTCGGTGGTGAGGTTGAGCTTCTTGTTGACCTTATAACGACCGACGCGGGCCAGATCGTAGCGCTGCGGGTTAAAGAGCAGACCCTCGAGCAGGGTGCGGGAAGCGTCCACGGTGGGAGGCTCGCCCGGGCGCAGACGACGGTAGATCTCGATGAGGGCGTCCTCGCGAGTGAGGGCGGTGTCGCGCTCCAGGGTGCGCTTGATCACATCGGAGTTGCCGAGCAGCTCGATGATGTCGTCGTTGGTGACGGCGATGCCAAGGGCGCGCAGGAACATCGTGGCGCTCTGCTTGCGCTTGCGGTCGATGGAGACCATGAGCTGGTCGCGCTTGTCGACCTCAAACTCAAGCCAGGCACCGCGGGACGGGATGATCTGGGCCTTGTAAATCTGCTTGCCCGAATCCATCTCGGAGCTGTAGTACACGCCCGGGGAGCGGACGAGCTGCGAGACGACGATACGCTCGGTACCGTTGATGATGAAGGTGCCCTGATCGGTCATCATGGGGAAGTCGCCCATGAAGACGAGCTGCTCCTTGATCTCGCCGGTCTCTTTGTTGGTGAGACGGACGTCGGTCAGAAGCGGAGCCTGATAGGTCATATCCTTCTCGCGGCACTCCTCGACGGTGTGCGCGGGATCGCCGAACTGATGCTCGCCGAAGGTAACCTCGAGAACATGGTTCTGGCTCTGGATGGGGCTGGATTCCTTGAACGCCTCACGAAGGCCCTCGTCCTTAAAACGCTCAAAGGATTCCCTTTGAACAGAGATAAGATTGGGGAGCTCCATGGCCTCCGGGATTTTCCCGAAGCTGACGCGCTTGCGCTCAGTGGCAGTGTATGCGTAGGTCACCAGGTTTTTCCTCCTTCACGGAAATGCTCGGTGGGTTGGCGAGGCATAGCTTCGCCAGTTATCGCAACCTAATAGTCTATCAGGTACCGACCGTTGGGCAAGAAAAGCCTTGACGCGATTGAGTTTTTGGAGTAGCAAAGTTTTTCGACAGAAAACATGCAGGTAGATGTATCTGTATCGAACATCTGTTCATATATTTTCTGTGAACAGAGAGCCAGCAATCGCAGCTCTTATAAAAAAACGGGCGCGAACCGAGGTCCACGCCCGTAAATGTCGATACCCGAAGGCTTACTTGCGCATCAATCCGCCGCGCTCGTCGATGGCGTCCCAGAAGGCATCGGCAAAGCGGGGATCGTTTGCAGCCATGAGGGCGTTAGTGGCCATCCAACCAGAGGGAGTGCCGGTGTCGTAGCCCGACAGCGGGTCGATGACAACTGCATACATGGCCTCGCGGTCGAGCGAACGGGCCATGGCGTCGGTGAGCTGGATCTCGCCGCCCTTGCCGGCCTGCTGATCTGCCAGCAGGTCCATGACCAACGGGCTCAGCAGGTAGCGACCGACGATGTACAGGTTGGACGGAGCCGCCTCGGGAGCGGGCTTCTCGACCAGACCGCCGATGCGCCAGACAGCGCCCGGCTCGGCATCGGCAACGCCCTCGGCGCCTTCGAGCGAACCGACGCGCTCGCCGGCGATAACGCCGTAGCGGCTGACTTCCTCGGGCGAGCAAGCAGCGACGGCGATAACCGAAGCGCCACCGTGCTCCTTGGAAACGGCGAGCATCTTGTCGCAGATGTCGCGGTTAGGCACAACGTAGTCGCCCAGAAGAACCAGGAAGTTCTCCCCTGCCACGGCGTCGGCAGCAGAACGAATAGCATGGCCGAGGCCCTTGGGCTCGTACTGATAACGGAAGTCGACCGGCATACCGCCAGCGTGGGCGACAGCATCGGCATAGGCGTTCTTGCCGCGCTCGCGCAGCAGGTTCTCGAGCGAGCGATCGGGCTGGAAGTAGTTCAGCAGCTCGGGCTTGCCGGGAGAAGTAACGATGATGGCATCGTCGACCTCCTCGGGGTCGAGCGCCTCCTCAACGACATACTGGATGACCGGCTTGTTGAGAACCGGCAGCATCTCTTTGGGGGTGCACTTGGTGCCAGGCAGAAAACGCGTGCCAAGACCGGCGGCGGGGATGATTGCCTTCATGTTATTCAAGGATCCTTTCGCAGGCGCAAAAGCGCCCCATGCGTGCGGCACACAGCCGCAGACCAAATTGCGATACCCAAGCATTTTACCGCTGGAATTATATGTCACTACAAGGCAGAGACAATTCTTCAGCAGGTCAACGCAAATTATTGCTCGAATGGTGCAATTTTATTGCCCAACGGCAGGACACCCGATAAGACGCAAATCACAGAACATGGCAGTTTGAGCAACCGATGTTGAGGGACCGAAAAACAAAAAAGACGGGGCTCGCAATGCGAACCCCGTCTGCAAAGAAATCTGGCGAGAAAGCCTGATTACTTGAGGGTGACAGCAGCGCCAGCAGCCTCGAGCTTCTCCTTGGCAGCCTCGGCGTCCTCCTTCTTGGCACCCTCGAGAACAGCCTTGGGAGCGCCCTCGACGACCTCCTTGGCCTCCTTCAGGCCAAGGTTGGTGAGCTCACGGACGGCCTTGATGACCTGGATCTTGTTGTCGCCGAAGCCCTCGAGCACGACGTCAAACTCGGTCTTCTCCTCGGCCTCAGCAGCGCCAGCAGCGGGAGCGGCGACAACAGCGGCAGGAGCAGCGGCGGAAACGCCGAAGGTGTCCTCGATAGCCTTGACGAGCTCGGAAGCCTCGAGAAGGGTCATTTCCTTAAGAGCATCGATGATCTCATCGGTGGTAAGCTTAGCCATTTCTAAGTCCTTTCGGTTTCCGTGCGGATGCACGGAGATCAGTTAAAACACGGCGCGAATGCGCCAGGGGTGCGGCGTTGCCGCCGCGGGTGAAAACAGCGACTAGGCTGCCTTCTGCTCGGAGACCTGCTGGATCGAACGAGCGAGACCAGAGGAAACGCCGTTGACGCAGACAGCGATGTCGCGAGCGAAACCGGAGATGAGACCGGCAATCTGGCCGAGAAGCTGGTCCTTGGTGGGCAGCTCGGCGATAGCCTTAACATCATCAGCGGAAACGGCCTTGCCGTCGGAGATACCGCCCTTGATCTCAAGGACGCCCTTGGACTTAGCGGAGAAGTCCTTAAGGGCCTTAGCGGCCTCGACCGGCTCGGTCTCGTAGAACACATAAGCGACGGGGCCGGCGAGGATCTCGTCGAGCTCGGGCTGCTCCTGGTTCTTGAGGGCGATCTTGACCAGGTTGTTCTTGTAGACCTTCATCTCGGCGCCGCACTCGCGAAGCTGATGACGCAGCTCCTGAGCCTGCTTAACCGTCAGACCGTTGTAGTTGACGACGAACAGACCGGCGTTCTCGGCGATACGGGACTCGATCTCTGCAACCTTGTCGATTTTGTACTGCTGGGGCATGAATTACACCTCCTCGAATTCTTTCCGGGCACGGTCCGCCACAAGGACGTGACGGGGGCATGTCCAAAAAG
>DBEXMY010000122.1:0-4141 GCA_048168905.1 Collinsella sp.
GCGGCCTTCTGCCATGCAGTGGTGCTGTCCTTCAGCACGTGCTTGGCGACCTTGGGCGTCGCAGCCTTGGGCTTGACGGTGACGGCGCTGCCGCCGACCAGGGCCATGATCGGCGCGGTGCCGGCCTCGCCCTGGGCGATGACGTCGTCGTCGGCGACGATGAGCCAGTAGCCGCAGGGCAGCTCGGCCGTCGTGCCCGCGTTAAGGGCCACGGACACGGCGCCAGAGCTCTGGAGGGAACGAGCGAGCTGTGCGCTCAGCGCGCTCGTAAGGTGGGAATCGGTGTTGAGCCACTCGGCAGCTTCCTGCGCGGTGGTCTGGGATTTGGGCATGCCGGCGCTGTGCAGCACGGGTAGGACAGCGTCGCGCGCGGCGTCGCTTGCCCAGGCGAGGTCGGTGGCGGTCTTGGCGTCGCTGTCGCCGTCGACGACGTTGGCGCTAAAGATCTGGTAGGCGTCGTAGCTGCTTGCCACGGTGCCGCTCACCGTGATGGAACCGGTCGAGGTCGGCACGGCCTGCGCGGATGCGGGGAACACAACCGCGCAGGTGCCAATCAGGAGGGCAAGCAGCGCAAACAAGATCGGGAAGGAGCAAACTTTCTTATTCACGACGCTTACCTCCCTTCGCATTCGCCTTGCGACGAATGTGCATCCAGGCCGCAGCAGCGCAAAGCACCGCCGCGCCGGCAAGGTATGTCACAGTGACGCCCGACATACCGGATAGAGGCAGAGTGGTGGAGTAGGTGTTGGTGAAGGTGGAGGCGGGAATGGCGTCGGGCGCGGCGGCGGAGGGTTGAACCACGACGCCCTGCCCGTTCTCACCCAGGGCGTTACCCATGTCATCCTTCATCTGCGTGACCGTGGTGGAGGTGGTGAGGCCGGAGTACTTACCATTGTCCCTGGCAACCTTCACCGTGACGGCAACCTGGTACTCGGCCTTGGAGTAGCGGAGCTTATTGACGGCACCGGTGGCGGGCGCGACCTCCTTTACCGTGTAGGTGTAGGTCTTGGCGTAGTCGTTATCGGTGCCTGCTTCAGTGGACAGGTGCGACATGTTGAACGTGATCGCGCCAAAGGTCGCCGTGATGTTGTTGAGCCTGGTGGCGTCAGTCTCCCCTGCCTTTGGGGCAACAGAAATCTTGAGCTCTTTGGGCTTGGGGGCTGTGTCTGCGTAGTCACCCGTAGCCTCAATGCTGAACTCGAACGGCACATAGCCTTTGTCGCCCTTCGGCCAATCCATGTTTCGAACCGATTTGATCACCGGGATCTCCACGGACGTGGTGGTGAGAGTGTCAGAGATGTACGTAGTGCCATCAACGATGCTCGGCTTCTCGTCCCCGGTCCACGCAATGGAACCGTTCGTGTTCACCGTGAACCAATATTCCGTCGGGTTCTTCTCGTAGCCAAACGGAGCCTGGGTCTCAACAAGCGTGTACGTGCCCGGCAGCAGGCCCTCGAGCGTGAACTTGCCAGGCGCGGTGTCGGTGTCTACCCACGTGGTATCGCTCGAAGTCGACTGGTCGCTCACCTGGTCGATCACGGTCCAGGACTGGTCGGCCGTACTATCGGCATCCTTTTTCTTGGTGAGCTTCCACTCAGAACCAGGCAAAGGATTGTGTTTTGTGTCGTCCTCCGCCACCTTGGTCCAAGACACCGTACCGGTGATCCTGGCGTTGGGGATGGCACCCGTAAGGTTATTCTCGAACGGGACCAGTGAGTTGCGATTTGCCGTATCCACATAGCCCTGAACGTAGTTGACCGTCTCACCAGCATTGTTCATGGTGGCATAGTAGATCTTGTCCGAAACCTGGTAACCCTCCGGCGCCGTCTCCTCTTTGATGTAATACGTGAAGTACTTGGTATCCTTGGGATCGCCGATGTTGGCCTTCTGATTCAAATAGTTGAACTGAAGCTCGCCATGAACCGAAGCGTAATCATTTGCGCCACCGTCAGTCACCGTCACGATAGCGTGTTGGCCCGCGACAGCATCCTCGACAGAACCATAGATAGCCCACGAGGAACCGGGGAGCAGCGTAGTGCCGTCCGCAGCGTCGACCTTGCTCCACGCAATGGCAGAGCCGTCCGGTGTATACGACCCGGACCACGGGAAGTTGTGACGCTCCTGATCCATATCGATGACGGAAGCCGAGTTACCCTCACCAAATGCTGCGGCAACCTTCGGACTGTTCATTGAGAAATCGACGCCCACATAAACGCGACCGTTGGTAGTCACATGGTCGTCGAAACTTCCGTTGGGAACGAGAATCGATCCGATCATAGCCGCCGCAGGATCGTCGTCAGTCCACTTAGCACCGCTGACTGTGCCACTGTATCCCCAGTCCGCGCGGTCCTCTCCCGCGATGCCGCCTCGAATGGTAAGGCTGGTGGTATCGACGAAGTTCCACATGATGGACTGGGAGGCCAGCGAGTATTTCGCGTCAAGGTCTTTCTTGGCGTACTGACTCTCGTAACCGCGAGATATTTCTGTATCTCCCCACCAGAAGCGCCAGCCGTTGTGGAACTCGACAGGATTAGTACCTGTAACGTTCACGACAATGGATGCGCCTTCGGGGATATTGGTGAACTTAAAGTCGACGCCGCGGTAGTAGACGCCATCCTTCCAGTTGGAGAGCTCGGAACCGGCGATGGTGAAGACCTGTTGCATAGAAGTTCCATCGCCGGTAAAGGTGATGAGTCGCTCGGTGTTGCGAATCATATTGTTCGGGATTCCGGTATCGAGCGCACCGGAAACAGACTTGCCGCTACCATCGTCGCTACCATCGAATTTGAGTGTATAGCTTGTTCCGTCGTTATTGTACTTGTTGATGACGTAGTTGCTATTAGGCTCTGCAAAGCCGTTGACATCCACCTCGCCGGTATCTTCAAACGAGTCGAGCTGTTTCGATAGCTTCGAGAGGTATCCATTTGTACCGTTATAGCTCGAATAATCGCTACCGTTGACATTAGTCAAATCAACAGCTTTATTGAACAGGGTGCTTTCCAGAGCAGACAAGCCCTCGTACCAATTACCCTGCATTGTCACCACAGACTGGCGTTTATACTCGCTATCGCGCCAGTATGTGATGGGGCCTGCGATTTGCGCGGTGTAGGCAAAGCCGGAAGGAGTCGCGCCCTCAGAAGGTCTCTGCTGTCCGACCCAAGCGCCTTTGTTCCAAGCGCCAACGGTAGTCGCCCCCGGCAAGTTGCCGTTGTAACCAACGCTCATTTTGGTGATCGCACTGTCGATTCCGGCGACCGCAAGCACGGTGCTGCCGTAGACAGGACGGAACTGGGAACCAAAACCAACGGTGCCAAAGCGGAAACCAGCGCCGCCACTATTATTATAGAGCCAGCTCTCTTTGAGTGGATTCATGGCAAGCTTGCCACGGACCACGGTAAGGCCCTCCGCCTCAGCGGCATATGAGCCGGTGGGGGCGTTGTCCGCATCAAGATTACTAGTGTCGCTCGGCTTACCACCGATGTACATGTCGCGGCCGACGTAGGTGGCCACGCCGGGATCGGGGGTGGAGACATCGATTTTCGTACCGATACCGATAGACGTGGGAACGTAAATTCCCGGCTTCACGGTGGCCGTCGCTCCCGCTGAAGCCGCATTCGCACTCTGAGCCTGCTCAACACTATTTGAAGAGCCAGACTCGCCGCCATCGGTCTCGTCGCTATTCTGGTTTTCGGCATCCTCGCTGGTGTTACCTACAGCAGCGGACTCACTTGAGGAACCCCCCCCCATTACAGTTTCCGCGGTAGAAACTGTCTGGGCATCGTTGGCGATGGCCTGCGAGATCGGGGGCATGACGAGCGACAGTACCAGGCTCAACACGGAGGCTCCGCACAAAACGCCTGCCAGTACACGGCGCGTCGCTTTTTTGCTCTGCTTAGATTTGTCTGAATTCGCTTTCATCGATGTCTCCTCCCCAAGAGACCGCGATCTTACTCTTTCACTATCAAACGTATCTGCGCAACCTGCAATTGCACACGCTTATAGTACATATTGTAACGATTGTTTGAACATCTAAGCAAAAATACCGATAGTTTTGTAGCGAATTCTCAATTCTCTTGACAATTGCTCAGATTTACCTTCGTTTATTCGCTATCTATTTTTTGTTTCTACTGGTAATTTAGTT
>DBEXMY010000123.1:0-4282 GCA_048168905.1 Collinsella sp.
TTTGAGATCCTGTCCAACGCCGTTGACGAGGCGCGCCAGGGCTACGGCAAGCTCATCACCCTTACCGCCTTTCGCGATGGCTCTATCCAGGTAGAGGACAACGGCCGCGGCTGCCCGCTCGACTGGAACCCCTCCGAGAAGCGCTTTAACTGGGAACTCGTCTTTTGCGAGCTCTACGCCGGCGGCAAATACAACAATAACCAGGGCGGCGACTACGACTTCTCGCTCGGCACCAACGGCCTGGGCTCATGCGCAACTCAGTACGCTTCCGAGTACATGGATGTCACCGTCTGGCGTGACGGTAACAAGTACTCCCTGCACTTTAAGAAGGGCAAGGTCGTCGGCGCCAAAAAGAAGGCACTCGAGATTGAGCCCAGCGACGAGGACCGCACCGGCACCACCATCAAGTGGCGTCCCGATCTTGAGGTCTTTACCTCAATCAGCATTCCCCACGACTGGTATCGCGAGACCATGCGCCGCCAGGCCGTGGTCAACGCCAACGTGACCTTCCGCCTGCGCATTGAGGGCGACGATGGCGAGTTTTCCGAAGAGGACTTTTGCTATCCCAAGGGCATCGAAGACTACGTGCTCGAGAAGGTCGGTACCGACTACCTTACCGAGCCCTTCTTTATCGAGGCCGACCGTCGAGGTCGCGATCGCGAGGACCTGCCCGATTACAACGTAAAAATCACTGCTTGCATGTGCTTCTCGCGCACTTTCATGATGCAGGAGTACTACCACAATTCCTCCTGGCTCGAGAACGGCGGTTCGCCCGAGAAGGCGGCCCGCAGTGCTCTGACCAGCGCTATCGACGCCTACATCAAACAACAGGGCAAGTACAACAAAAACGAGAGCGGCATTAAGTGGCAAGACGTCCAGGACTGCCTGGTGCTGGTGACCAACTGCTTCTCCACCCAGACGTCCTACGAGAACCAGACTAAGAAAGCCATCAACAACCGCTTTATCCAGCAGGCTATGACGGCCTTCTTTAAGGAGCGCCTCTCGACCTACTTGATCGAGAACAAGGACGCCGCCAATAAGATCATGGAGCAGGTGCTCATCAACAAGCGCTCGCGCGAGAATGCCGAGAAGACACGCCAGAGTATCAAAACCAACCTGCAGCAGAAGACCGACATGGCCAACCGCGTGCAGAAGTTCATCGACTGCCGCTCCAAAGATAAGAACCGTCGCGAGATCTACATCGTAGAGGGCGACTCGGCAGCAGGCGCCATTCGCACCTCGCGCGATGCCGAGTTCCAGGGCGTTATGCCCGTCCGCGGCAAGATCCTCAACTGCCTGAAGGAGGACTATCCGCGCATCTTTAAGTCCGACATCATCATGGACCTTATGCGTGTGCTGGGCTGCGGCGTGGAGATCAAGGACAAGCGCATCAAGAACCTTGGCGCCTTCGACCTGGACAACCTCAACTGGAACAAGGTCATTATCTGTACGGACGCCGACGTCGACGGTTACCACATCCGCACGCTCGTACTCACCATGCTCTACCGCCTGGTGCCCACGCTTATCGACGAGGGCTACGTCTACATCGCCGAGTCGCCGCTCTACGAGATCAACTGCAAAGAAAAGACCTACTTTGCCTACACCGAACTCGAGAAGAACGGCATCCTCAAGGAGATCGGCGACCAGAAGTGCTCCATCAACCGCTCCAAGGGTCTTGGTGAGAACGACCCGGACATGATGTGGCTCACCACCATGAACCCCGAGACGCGCCGCCTGATCAAGGTGGAGCCCGAGGACGTCACCAAAATGGAAACCATGTTCAACCTTTTGCTGGGCAACGACGAGGCGGGCCGCAAGCGCCATATCTCCGAGCACGGCAAGGAATACCTGGACCAGCTGGACCTGCAGTAGCAGCAAATCGATAACGACGGCCCATAAGAAGTTCAAGAGGATATCGTGGCAAAGAAGAAGACGAAGAACCAGCCAAAGAAAAAGCAGGTTAACGCCGAGAACGTCATCGGCCTGCACTCCGAGGTCACCGATCAGCCGATCACGCAGACGCTCGAGGTCAACTACATGCCCTACGCCATGAGCGTCAACGTCTCGCGCGCGTTCCCCGAGATCGACGGCTTTAAGCCCTCGCACCGCAAGTTGCTCTACACCATGTACAAGATGGGTCTGCTCAAGGGCGAGCGCCAGAAGAGCGCCAACATCGTGGGCCAGACCATGAAGCTCAACCCGCACGGCGATGCCGCGATCTACGAGACGATGGTGCGTCTGGCAACCGGCAACGAGGCGTTGCTCGCACCGTTCGTTGAGTCGAAGGGCAACTTTGGCAAGTACTATTCGGGCGACTTGAGCTACGCCGCTTCGCGTTACACCGAAGCCAAGCTCTCCCCCATCAGCGCCGAGATCTTCAAGGACATCGACAAGGACCCGGTCGACTTCGTCGACAGCTACGACGGCGCCATGAAGGAGCCGCGCCTGCTGCCCACCACGTTTCCCAACATCCTTGTCTCGGCCAATAAGGGCATCGGCGTCGCCATGGCGTCTGACATCTGTGGTTTCAACCTCAACGAGGTCTGCACCGCCACGATGCACTACCTGCAGGATCCTAACTGCGACCTGCTCGAATATATGCCCATGCCCGACTTCTCGACCGGCGGCGAGATCATCTACCGCCGCGAGGAGATGGAAAAGATTATCGAGACCGGCCTGGGCAGCTTCCAGATCCGCTCCCGCTGGCGCTGGATTCCCGAAGAGCGCATCATCGAGGTCTACGAGATCCCCTACACCACCAAGACCGATGTCATCATCGAGCGCATCGTCAAGCTCTCCAAAGAGGGCAAGGTCAAAGAGATCGCCGACATCCGCGACGAGACCGACCTCTCGGGCCTGCGCATCGCCATCGACCTTAAGCGCGGTGTCGACCCTGACAAGCTCATGGCCAAGCTCTATCGCTCGACCACGCTGCAGGATTCGTTCTCGTGCAACTTCAACGTGTTGGTCGACGGTTACCCTCGCGTTATGGGCGTGCGCCAGATCCTGCACGAGTGGGTCAAGTGGCGTATTGAGTCCACGCGTCGCCGCATTAACTTTGACCTGGGCAAAAAGTCCGAGCGCCTGCACCTGCTGCACGGCCTCGAGGCTATCTTGCTCGACATCGACAAGGCCATCGCCATCATCCGCGGCACCAAACTCGAGGCCGAGGTCGTGCCCAACCTTATGAAGGGTTTCGACATCGACGAGACGCAGGCGGAGTTTGTTGCCGAACTTAAGCTCCGCAACATCAACGAAGAGTACATCCTCAACCGCACCAAGGACATCGCTAAGCTCGAGGGTGAGATTGCCGAGCTTGAGGAAATCCTCTCCAGCGAGGAGAACATCAAGAAGGTCATCAGCGACGAGCTAGCCGCGGTCAACAAGAAGTACGTGATGCCGCGCCGCACGGGCAGGATCGAGCCCCATGAGGTTATCGAGGTAAGCTTGGAGCCCGAGGTCGAGGAGTACCCGGTCACCATCATGCTCTCGCGCGATGGCTACCTTAAGAAGATGACGGACCGCGTGCTCAAGAAGGCCGCCACGCTCAAGTACAAGGACGGCGACAAACCCTTTATCGAGTTCCCGTCCTCCAACACCCATGAGCTGCTGGTCTTTACCAACAAGAGCCAGGTGTACAAGTGCAAGGTTGCGACGTTTGAGGACACCAAGTCGGCCCAGCTGGGCTCGTACCTGCCGACCGATCTTGAGATGGAACCCGACGAGAGCGTAATCTGGGTCATCGACCCCGAGGACTATAAGGCCGACGTGCTGTTTGTCTTTGAGAACGGCCGCGTGGTGCGTGTCGCGCTTTCTGGATACGTCACCAAGACCAACCGCAAACGCCTCAAGAACGCCATCTACGGCGGCAGCAAACTGCTGTATGCTCAGGTACTCAAGGAAGATCGCGACATCGCGCTGGTCTCGAGCGACTACCGCCTGATGAACTTCAACACGTCGCTACTCAAGACCAAGACGACAACCAACACGCAGGGCGTCCAAGCCTTTACGGCCAAGAAGGGCCGCTCGGTCACCACCGTCGGCACAACCGAGGAGATTCTTGGCGCCGGCGTCTCGGCCGAGAAGTTCACCGCACAGAGCTTCCCCTCAGCCGGTGCCCTCATGAAGGAAAACGACATGCCGAGTTTGTTTGATTAGGACGACGGCAGAACCGCCATAGTTTTACAAAGCAGCGGGGCCCGGAGCGCAGCAATATCGCGCCCCGGGCCCCGCTCGTTGCGGAGGTCATCCTCGGAAATGTCGACGATACGGGGGCTTCCCG
>DBEXMY010000124.1:0-2722 GCA_048168905.1 Collinsella sp.
CTTTCCGTCTTGCGCAGGACTGTAGAGCAGCAAACTTAACCCCCGCCCTCAGCCCCTGAGACCATCCCGGATGGCCCTGAAAAATTTTTTCAAAAAAGTTGTTGCGCGCCGGACAGACTTCTGTGTATAATAATCCCCGCAGCGCACGCGAGCGGAAACAAACGCGAACGCCTGCCTGGGGAGTTAGCTCAGTTTGGTTAGAGCGCCGGCCTGTCACGTCGGAGGTCGCGGGTTCGAGCCCCGTACTTCCCGCCAACGCAATTAAAGCCACGTCTTCGGACGTGGCTTTTTGCGTTTGATGCACTTTGTTTCGATAGAACGATCGCCCCGGTGCATCTTCGCCCAGAATCCCCGCGCCTTCGGGAACGCAAGTAAAATCTAATAAGTATATCTGTCTGAACAACAGCTTTGTTGCGCAACACCTGTTCTACGAGACAGGGGGTTAGGTTATACTAAATTGCACTGTGCGCCGCACCTGATGCATTTCGCTCCAAGCGTGGCACTCAGTGGATATACGATTTACCATTTGGATGTCCTGGCGGTCATTTAGCGTCTCGACACAAGCTCGGCCCCGGAGCTCGTTCGAGCTGTTCGTATTCCTTGAAAGGGGAAAAATGGACATATCGAGGAAGACTGATTACGCCCTTCGTATGCTGGCGATGCTTGCTGAGGATCCGGAGCGTTTGCTTTCTGTTCGCACCGCTGCCGAAGAGGTCAATGTCCCGTATTCGTTTGCCCGCTCGATTCAGCACGGTTTGGTCCAGGCCGGTATTGCGGAGAGCCTGCGCGGCGTCCACGGTGGCATGCGTCTCAAGGTCAGTCCGGACGACGTCACTATCCGCCAGGTCGTCGAGGCCGTTCAGGGTCCTATGGTTATGAACGATTGCACCGCGCCCGATGGTGACTGTGCGCGCATGGGCGCGTGCTGCTATCATCCCCTGTGGGCCGGAGCCCAGGCGTTGATGCGCGACTACCTCGATTCCGTTTCGCTCGGCGACATCGTCGCTCGCCGCCAGTTCCCAGCCGTCGATCCCAAGTTCGCCGACCGCGAAGCGTTTCCCGAGTACGCCACCTGCGCGTGCGCTTACCGGGAGGAATAGCGCCGCATAAGGAGTATAGCCATGATTCAGGACCCCTTTCGTTCGATGATTCGTTCGGAAGGGGTCTTGCGTTATCGCGACCTTCCGTGGCGCCGAACGCGCGACCCGTACATCATTTGGCTTTCTGAGGTCATGTTGCAGCAAACACAGGTGCCGCGTGTGGAGGCGCGCATGCCGGTGTGGCTCAATCGTTTTCCGACCGTGCAGGCGCTTGCCCAGGCCGCGCCTTCGGATGTTTTGGACGCTTGGCAGGGGATGGGCTACAACCGACGCGCTCTGGCGCTTCACGGGGCCGCTCAGCGCGTTGTAGAGGACTGGGGCGGGGAGTTTCCGCGTGAGACGCGTGACTTGGTCACTCTGCCTGGTATTGGCCCGGCAACGGCGCAGAGTATCCGGTCGTTTGCGTTTGATCTTCCGGGCGTGTATCTGGAGACCAACGTGCGCACGGTCTTTTTGCATCATTTCTTTCCCGATGTGCCGGCCGTTCCCGATCGCGAGCTGGTGCCGCTGATCCAAGCTGCCTGTCCGGCGGTCCCCGGTGCGGCGGCGGACGAGATTACGCCCTTTGCCGCGCCTCAAGACGATGCCGACACGCCGCGCGCGTGGTATTACGCATTGCTGGATTACGGCGCGTATCTTAAAAAGACACTGCCCAATCCGTCCAGGCGGTCGGCGGGCTATAGTCGTCAGTCCAAGTTTGAGGGCTCGCGCCGCCAAAAGCGCGCGCATATCGTGCGTATGTTGTTGGCAGCGCGCGATGGGCAGCCGGCGGGGATTACGCTTGCTGATGCCGTGGTGGGCGTTAACGAGATGGAAGCGGCAGCCGGTCGCGGGCCGGTCGAGTGCGACTTGATCGCGGGCATTCTAGCTGACCTGGAGCGCGAGGGCTTTTGCCGAGCCGAGGACGATCGTTGGTTGAGTGTGTAGCCCGCTCAAATCTGAAGAACGGGATTGTAAGGTTTAAATTCGCGGCTTGAGGGCATCCTAAAGACAAGGTCGCTCAAAGCCTATGGGCGGCACGTGTTGAAGGGAAGTACACCTATGGATTTTGAGAATTCCCAAACCAAGAAGAACCTCGAGACCGCTTTTGCCGGTGAGTCCCAGGCACACACCAAGTATCGCTACTACGCATCTAAGGCCAAGAAAGACGGCTACGTTCAGATTTCGAATATCTTTGCCGAGACCGCAGGCAACGAGTCCGAGCACGCCAAGCTGTGGTTTAAGTATCTGCACGACGGCGTCGTCCCCGATACCCTGGACAATCTGCGCGATGCCGCCGCAGGAGAGAACTACGAGTGGACCACGATGTACGATGAGTTTGCCAAGACCGCCGAGGAGGAGGGCTTTGCCGAGATTGCCGCAAAGTTCCGTGGTGTCGCCGCCGTCGAGAAGGCCCACGAGGAGCGCTACAACACACTCGTCGAGCGCATCGAGTCGGGCGAGGTGTTTGAGCGCGAGGGCGTGAAGGTGTGGAAGTGCCTGAACTGCGGGCACCTGCACGTTGGTGCCGAGGCGCCTGAGGTGTGCCCGGTGTGTAACCACCCGAAGGCGTACTTTGAGGAGCAGGTGGTGAACTACTAGCGCGTGATGCTAGTTGCGGGGCGCGGGGCGGGGAGATGCCT
>DBEXMY010000125.1:0-4667 GCA_048168905.1 Collinsella sp.
TGGACGTCGCTCGCTGACGTTGGCTCAACCTGCGGTGCTGACTACTCCCCTTGCCACCAAAAACCGCCCCGTTCTCGGTTTTGAGGACGGGGCGGTTTTGCTTACCTGGATTGTTCGAGTTCCCTATGCAAAGCGGGCGACGAGCTCCTGGAGCACGTCGGTCATCTTGACGAGCGAACTAACCGGGACGAACTCGTTGACGCCGTGGTAGCAATAGCCGCCGGTGGACAGGTTGGGGCAGGGCAGACCGCGGAACGACAGCTGAGCGCCGTCGGTGCCGCCACGAATCGGCAGTACTTGGGGCTCAACGCCGCAGGCAAGGTAGGCTTCCTTGGCAACATCAATGAGCTCGGGATAGTCACGAACGATCTCGGCCATATTTCGATACTGCTGCTTAATCTCGACTGTCACGCGCTCCTCACCCAGACGCTGGTTGAGCATCGAGGCGGCGGCATCAATAAGGTCGAGTTTCTGCTGGAACTTGGCGGCGTCATGGTCGCGGACGATATAGCGCGCTGTGGCGTGATCGACGGTCGCAGATACACCCTCAAGGTGATAAAAGCCCTCGTAGCCTTCCGTATACTCCGGGCGCTGCACGTAGGGGAGCAACGCGTTGAAGTCGCAGAACAGATTGCCTGCGTTGACCATACGGCCCTTAGCGTCGCCTGGGTGGATGGACTGGCCCTCAAAGCGGACGGTCGCCTCGGCGGCGTTAAAGCACTCCCACTCCAGCTCGCCGATGGGGCCGCCGTCGACCGTGTAGGCGTACTTGCAGCCAAAGGTATCGATATCCAACAGCTCGGCTCCGTGGCCGATTTCCTCGTCAGGGCAGAAGCAAATGCCGAGTGCGGGATGGGGCAGAGAAGGGTCCTGAGCGATACGCGCGACAAGCGACATGATCTCGGCGACGCCTGCCTTGTCGTCCGCGCCCAGCAGCGTGGTACCATCGCTGCAGACCAGGTCCTCACCCGCGAGGTCATTCAGGGCGGAAAGCTTGGCGGTACTCATGGCAACGGGCTTTCCGTCAACCGTGCCGCAGACCAGGTCGCCGCCTTCGTAGTGTACGATATGCGGCTTCACGCCGGCGCCCGGTGCAACTTCGGTGGTGTCGAGATGGGCGATCAGGCCCAGGGCGGGTTTGTCCTCAGCGCCCGCACTTGCGGGGATATGCGCGCAGACATAGGCGTGCTCGGTCACGTGGGCATCTTCCGCACCAAGCTCGCGCAGCTCTTCAACCAGCACGTTGGCAAGGTCAAACTGAACGGCGCTCGAGGGTACCTGGTCGCAGTTTGCATCCTCGGACTGCGTGTTGATCTGGACGTAGCGCAAAAAGCGTTCGAGGACATCGGGGCTCGTGGTGGTGTTTTCCATAAAGGCCGCTCCAATCTTGGTCGTCGTGTGCAACAAGAACTCTAGCACGGTATGCCACGGCATACCACGACGCTTGGATGGGGTAGAATCAGCCATTGAATGCAGAAGGGACGGAAGATCATGGATACGACAAATAGCTCGCGCGAACTACATCTGACGGTGGCGAACGAAGACTACTTGGAGTGCATGGTTCGCATTGAAAGCGAAGAGGGGGAAACCAACGGCGTGCGATCGGTCGACATCGCGCAGCGCCTTGGCGTCTCCAAGGCATCGGTCAATAAAGCGGTTTCGGCGCTCAAGGCATCCGAACTTGTCGAGCAATCGCACTACGGCAAGGTAGTCCTGACCGATCGCGGCCGCGAGGTTGGTGCGGCTATCTGGTACCGTCATCGCCTCATCCGCACGTTTTTGGTTCAGGAGCTCGGTGTCGAATTTGAGCGAGCCGATTCCGAGGCCTGCATGATGGAGCATGCGCTTTCCGAGGACACGATGAACCGCTGGCTCGCCTATCTCGAAAAGCAGGGAATCAGCGTCGAGGAATAGCGGGATATATATGGATACGAGTTATTACAACCGCTTTGGTGCCGAGGAACTTACGCGCCGCTTGTCGAGCGAGACCTTGTTGGCGCAGGGCCCCATGGGCAGCGTTCTGTTGAGTGAGTACGATGCCGCCGACATTCCACCGGCGTTTTGGAATCTGGCAGAGCCGCAGACCGTTTCTCGTATCCATCGCTTGTATGTCGCTGCCGGCGCGCAGGTGCTCATTACCAACACCTTTCAGGCATCAAACTATGCCCTCAAGCACGACCAGATTGCGCCGTCCGTGGCGGAGGTCAATCGCGGGGCCGTCGACGATGCTCGCCAGGCGCACCCGCAACTGCTGCTGGGCTCGATGGGCCCGATCGGTATTGAGTGGTTTGCCGAGGACTCTGCCGAGTATCGTGAAATCCGAGGCATTGCGCGCGAACAGGCGCACGTCTTGCTCAATGCCGGCGTTGACGGTCTGCTGATCGAGACGGTGACGTCTATCCGTAATTTGCAGCCCATGCTTGCCGGCGCCCGAGATGCCGCCGACGGCATGCCTGTTCTGGTGAGTTTTGTCGTTGACGATAAAGGCGACCTGTTGGGCGATGGCCTCAACATCGAGGCGGCCGTTTTGTACGCCGAAAAACACGGCGCAAACTCGGTTGGTGTTAATTGCTGTTCGCTTGCGGCCGCGAACGCGGCGGTGCCCAGGATGGTTGCATCGGCGACTACTCCCGTCACGGTGCGTCCCAACGTAGGCGATCCGGTCCAGACTCAGGATGGCCCCGTATGGCACGAGAACCCCGAAGCTTTCGCGCGCGCATGCATCGAATGGAGACATGCCGGCGCCGCAATGGTGGGCAGTTGTTGTGGAACCACAGCAATCACTACGGCAGCGATGGCCGAGGCGCTCGATATATAAAGGGTAAAACCGCTCCATCCGGGGCGGTTTTTTTATTGCTTGCATGTCCTCGCCAGCATTTGCCCAAATGGTGAATGCTGGTGCCGGCAGGTTGCCGAGTGCGTGTTGCGGGTATACCTCACGCGTACCATGATCCAAACACTGTGAGGTGTCTGCGCGTGTGCGCGATAATTCATTTTGGAACTGACGGTTGGCGCGCTCGCGTCGATGAGGACTTCACTGCCGATAACGTTGCCCGTATCGCCGATGCCGTCGGCGAGTTGTGGCAAAAGACCAATCCGGGCAAAACGGTATATATAGGGTTCGACACCCGGCCCCTGGCGAGCGAGTTCGCTGAGCTTGCGGCGGGCGTGCTAGCAGCGCACGGGCTGGACGCCGTGCTCGCTTCGCGACCTGTTCCGACCCCTGCCCTTACGTGGGCGGCGGCTTATGACGGTGAGGCGTGCGGCGCGCTCATGGTGACGGGGTCCCATCATCCGCAGGGTTATCTGTGCCTCAAGATTCGCATGGGTGACGGCTCGACCGCCAACCAGGATGTCATCGAAGAGCTCGAAGAGACCGTGGCTCCCGAGCCAATGGGGATCGAGGGGCAATATCGCACCGCGGATATTATTCCTGACTATATGCAGGCGGTGGCATCGTTTGTCGATGCCGAAGCCATCCGCGCCGCGCACCTGCGCGTGGTTGTTGATCCCATGGGCGGCGCAGCCCAGGGCTATCTAGCCGATTTGCTGCGCGAGCTTGGCGTTGAGGTGCACGAGATTCACGCCGGGCAGGCGTCTGACCAAGAAGATATCTGCCCCGACCCCGTTGAGCCTTGGGTGGACGCTTGCGAGCGCACGGTTATCGAGGACGGAGCTTGCGCTGGCCTGGTGACCGACGGCGACGCCGACCGTATCGGCGCGGTTGACGAGCGCGGCAGATATATACATCCGCATCAGATCATGGCGCTCGTTTTGGGCGACTTGGTTCAATTTCGTAATTTGGAGGGGCGCGTCGTCGTTAATCTTTCGTGCTCGACGCTCGTGCGTCGCATTGCCGAGGCGCTTGGCTGCCGCGTGACCGTCAAACCGGTCGGTTTCAAATATATAGCGGCAGAGATGAAGAAGGGCGGCGTCCTCATAGGCGGTGAAGAAGCCGGTGGTATCGGCATCGCCGCGCATATGCCCGAGCGCGATGGAATCCTCGCCTGTCTAATTCTGTGTGAGCTTATGGCAAAGACGGACGCGCCTTTGGGCGTTCTGGTCGACCAACTCGAGGACAGTTTTGGTAAGACGAGTTACGGTCGACGGGATTTGCGCCTTGAGGCCGAAGATGCCGAAACGTTACGAACCCTGCTGCCGGGTGTAAACCCCAAGTCGATTTGTGGCAAGGTGCCGCAAAACGTTAGTCATATGGATGGCTTGCGTTTGGCATTCGAGGATGACACGTGGCTGCTGGTCCGTCCTAGCGGGACCGAACCAGTGGTGCGCGTCTACGCCGAGGGGTTCTCGGTGGAAGAACGTGATGAGTTGCTCGATGCTGGCTGTGCTTTAGCTAGGGGGACGTATCCGCTTTAACCATGAGACTGCCTTATATAAAGAGATGCTCGGCGAGCGGTAGGTAACGGCTGGCAAACGTTAGTCGGATTCAAAATGTGTAGGAAATGTGTACGCCCAGATTCCCGCCCCCGGGGCCCCTCCGGTCTGGCAATATATCTCCTTGCCGCGCGGCCCGGTCGGACCGGATGAGCCGCGGGGCGTGCACCTTGAGAACCGGATACTGCGAGGATGGACACTTCGAGTGTCGCATCCGGGCAGACATCGAACCATTTGAAATGGTCTAACTTGGATTTGTTTTTCGCAAGGCC
>DBEXMY010000126.1:0-1849 GCA_048168905.1 Collinsella sp.
TTTATGAACCTGGGCGTCGACAAAGGCGCCGGCGTCGCGCACCTGTGCGAGCACCTGGGCATCGATATCGCCGACGCCGCCGCCGTGGGCGATACGTACAACGACATCCCCATGCTGGAGCGCGTCGGTCACAGCTTTATCGTGGACAATGCCGAGGAGCACATGAACGCGCATGCCAAGTGGCGCATTCCGAGCAACAACGACGGGGGCGTACTGACGCTCATCGACGCCATCTTGGCGGCTCGTTAACGTTGCTCGTCGGACCTGGCCGGGTGGCATGGGTTAACTTTTCGCTCGGTCAGGTCCTGCGCAAGACGAAAGCCACATTAAGTGGCTTTCTTTGCGTGCGGACTCTACGAAAAGTTAACCCATGCCACCCGGCCAGGTCCTGCGGTGACTTGCTTGCCGCCTAGATGGCGTCTTGGCGTCTAGATACTTTGGCTGAATTTAATTGAACGAAGGACGCTCCTTGTTGATAAGGGGCGTCCTTCTGTTTTTGGTTACTTTGGAACTGTGGTTGCTTTCCTATTTGGCGTCGGCCCAAGTTATGCCGGTGCTGGCTTCGGCGATTAGGGGGACGCGGAGGTCTACTACGTGTTCCATGACGTCGCGGACCATGGTGGTTAGGCGCTCGACTTCGTCGATGGGGCACTCAAAGTCCAGTTCGTCGTGCACTTGCAGGATCATGTGGGCGGCAAAGCCCTCTTCTTCCAGGCGGCGGCTTACGCGGGCCATCGCGATCTTGATGATGTCGGCCGCGGTGCCCTGCATGGGGTGGTTCATGGCCGTGCGCTCGCCAAAGCCGCGGAGCTGTGGGTTTTTGGCCTTGAGCTCCGGAATATGACGACGGCGGCCGTACATGGTCTCGGCGTAGCCCGTATGCTTGGCGCGCGCCACCACGTTGTCGAGGAACGTACGCACGCCCGGGTAGGCCTCGTAGTAGCGGTCGATCATGTCGCGCGCCTCGGCCATCGAGATATGCAGCGACTGCGACAGGCCATAGGCCTGCTGGCCGTACACGATGCCAAAGTTCACGGCCTTGGCGCGGCTGCGCAGGTCGGGCGTCACCTCGGACACCGGCACACCAAACACGCGCGCCGCCGTCTCGGCATGGAAGTCCTCGCCCTCGTTAAAGGCGCGCACCAGGTGCTCGTCACCCGAAAGATGCGCCAGCAGACGCAGCTCGATCTGCGAGTAGTCCACCGCCAAAAAGACGCTTCCCTCGCCTGCCGAAAACGCCGTTTTGACGGTACGACCCAGCTCCGAGCGCGTCGGGATGTTCTGCAGGTTCGGGTCGCTCGAGGACAGACGCCCCGTTGCCGTGATGGTCTGGTTGTACGTGGTGTGCACACGACCGTCACCGCGGCGCAGCGGGCCCAACGTGTCCAGATAGGTTGACTTGATCTTGGACTTCTCGCGCCAGTCCAAAATCAGACGCACGATCTCGTGGTCACGCGCAAGGTCGCTCAACACCTTGGCGTTGGTCGAATAGTAGCCGCGCTTAGTCTTCTTAAGGCCCTTGGTCGGAAGCCCCATCACATCAAAGAGCACATGCGACAGCTGCATGGGACTGCCAATATTAAAGGTCTCGTCACCTGCCAGGTCGCGAATGCTGCGCTCGACCTCGGTGATCTGGGTCGCCAGACCCTCGGACAGACTGCGCAGACGGTCGGGGTCCACGAGCATGCCCGCGCGCTCCATCTTGGCAAGTACCGGAACGAGCGGCATCTCGATGCCATCGAACACGTTGGCGGCATTCTCACGGGCCATGCACTCGCGCAACGGCGCCACGAGCGCCAGCGTCAGAGCCGCAGTACGGGCGGCAGGCGCGGGAGCGTCCTCGCCGGCA
>DBEXMY010000127.1:0-5336 GCA_048168905.1 Collinsella sp.
CGAGAGGCACCGCCGGCACCTAGGTCTTCGCGGGCTACAGGGCTATCGGGCATATTCTCGATTTCGTTGGCAGCGTATTGGGCCATGGAACATCCTCACACTCAATCTGGGCGTGGTGTCCGCACGCGTATGGCTGCGTGCCGCCTCATGGTCAAATAAAAACGGGGCGCACCGGACCCCCGGCACGCCCCGCTACTGTAACAACAACCAACGTTGCATCGCAATCCAGCATAATAAAGTGTCAAACTGGAAGACCTCGATGTTCCGACGGCGTTTACGTGGCTGAACTAGATCAACTTAGTTGATTCCAGCTTTTCGATGATCCAGTCGTTGGCTTTGATGACCGGGCGGCGGAAGACGACGCCCAGGGCCAGGGACGGAATCAGATAGCTCGCCAAGATACCCAGCTCGACCCAGTACTCCATATGATACGCGCCGGCCATGGCGGCGTGCATGGCGTTGATGCCGTGAGTAAACGGCAGGAACGGATAGATCGCCTGGAACACGGGGCCGGTCATCTCGATGGGGAACGTGCCGCCCGAACCGCCGACCTGCATGACCAGCAGCACGACGGCGAGCGCCTTGCCGATATCGCCAAACGAAACCGTAAGCGTGTAGACGATATTGGAGAACACGAGACTCGCGACCCAGCCGGCAAGTACAAATTGCAGCGGGTTGTCGCACTGGATGCCAAAAAACAGGATGTCGCCCGCGCACACGAGCGTTGCCTGCAGCAGGGCCAGACCGCCAAAGAACAGGTAGCGGCCCAGATAGATCTCGTGTAGGCGCACGGGGATGAGCTCGTTGATGAGCTCATCGTCAACCGAGACCTTCATCATGGCCGCCAGCACGATCGAGCCCACCCACAGCGACAGAATCGTGTAGAACGGTGCCATGGCCGAACCGTAGTTTCGAATCGGATAGACCGGCTTGCGATCGAGCGCGACGGGGCCGGAAAGCGACACGGCCAAACCCTCGGGGTCGTTGCCAATCATCGTCTTGATCGTGGCAAGGTCATCCGACATCAGGGCGCCATCGAGCTCGTCCTTAAAGGCGCTGATCTTATCGGACGCCTCGCCCAGCTGATCGGAAGCCTTGTTGACCAGCTTTGCAGCCTTGGAGAGGCCCTTTGCCAGCGAACCGGATGCGTCGGTCAGGCCGTCTACGACGCTATCCAGATCGCCCGAGATGCCATCGAGCGAGTCCAGGATGCCCGAAACCGTCTTCTTGAGCTCCTTGGCCTTAACCGAGAACGTGGAATCGTAGTCGGACTTGGCGCCCGAAATGCCCGCCTTGGCATCGGCGATGGCCTGATCGACCTCGGCACGCGTGCTGTTGACCTCTGCCATGCTGTCAGAAAGGGACTTAGCAGTTGCCGTCAGGTCCTTGGCGTTGTTGCGATACTCCACCGCGATCCTGCCCAGCGATGTTGCCACAGATTTAAGGCTCTCCTGGAGCTTTTCGTCACTGACCTGCTCGGCAAAGCCGCGGAGCTGGTCGGCCGTGGCGTCGATATCGTCGGCACGTGTATTGAGCGCCGCCGCGGCATCGTTGAGCTGAGACACCGTAAGGTCGACATGCTGATTCGCGGCATCGAATGCCTTCGCAAGCTCGGCGGACACGTTGTCGAACGAGCCCGCGCTTCCGTCAATCGCGGCGTTGATGGCGTCGTTGGCGGCCTTCAGCGCTTCTTTGGAATCGCTCATGCCGCTCTTGGTATGCTCCATCAACTGCTTGGTCGACTCATCGACCGTACCCGTCTGCTGGAGCATACCGCTCGCCGACGTCAACGAATCGGACGTAGAGCTCAAAATGCCCGCCAGCGACGAAGCATTAGCCTGAACGTCTTGCAGATCCCCAATCGAATCGCCGAGCGTCGAGGACAGGTTGGCGATAAAGTTGCTGACCTGGTCGGTGCTCATGTAATCGAGCAGGCTGGACACCGTCTTAAGACCGATGCTCGTAATGGTCTCGGTAAAAGATTCGTTAACCTGGTTCTGAACGGCGCTCGAACCCTTCTCGGTCACGATCTGCGCGATGGCGTTGGCCTTCTGATTCTCGTAAAACTCGATATCGGCATGCTTAACGTCGGTCGAAAAGAGCGTCATCATATCGGCACTAAACGTCTTAGGGATAACGACAGCCGCATAGTATGCGCCCGATTTGACGCCCTCGATGGCCTTTTCTCGATCGTTGAGCACAACCCAGTCGAAGTTCTCGTTGCCGCGCAGGGTGGCGGTCACGTTTTCGCCCACGTTGACCTCGACGGGGATCAGATCGCTCTCGTAACCCTCATCGGTGTTGACCACGGCGATCTTAAGATTGCCGGTGTTGCCGTACGGATCCCAGCTGCCGGCGATGTTAAACCACGCGTACAGGCACGGTACGATAATGAGGCCCATCACGACAACCAAGCCGATTACGGAGCGAGACACGTTTTGGACATCGCGCTTAAACAGATGCAGGATGTTCTTCATTTATGCCTCACCTCCTTTGGAGTGCTTGCCGAGCGGGGCGTTCTTTTCATTCATCACAAACGTGTCATCCCCGTTCTCGGGCACATGGGCCGCATCGCGATGACCACATTGGTTGACAGCCTGAGTCTTGGGTTCAGACCCCCGCTCGCTCGCATTCAAGCCGAACATGCGACGAGCGGCAGGAATGGCGGCCGTGTGTTCACGCATCTCGCGACGCAGGTCCTCATCCGAAAGCGCCGAGATGCGCATCTGGGTATTGAGGCTCGCGCGGATATATTCGATATTGATAAGCCAGCAGCAGATGGCAATAACCGAGATGATCCAAATGACAAGCAGGATGATCTTGCCGTTATTGTCGATATCGAGAACCGTCGACAGGACAAAGAGCAGGACCTGAACGCCCACCACGGCGGCAAAACCGCCCTTGATGTAGTACGGGTAGCGATGTTCAAAGGCGACCGCATGATCGAGCAGTTCGCGACGGTACGAATCGGAATCGAGCATGACACGCATGGCCGTACGCAGCGAGTACCGCTGGCGCGGCAGGTCGTTGGACTCGCAAATCATCATACCGGTCGTGGAAAGCTGTTTATCAAAGAGCAGGTTAAGGTTGAGCAGCAGCGGACGTAGCTGCAGACCGATAAAGAGCGCCACAATCAAGAACACGCCCAGAATGCACAGGTTAAACAGGTAGTTAAACGAGTACATACCGCCGACCGTCTCGCGCAGCAGATTGATGCCGTAGGTAAAGGGCAGCAGCGGGTGCAGCCATTGGAAGAAGCCGGGCATCATCTCGATGGGGTACATGCCCGACGAACCTGGAATCTGCACGATAACCAGAATGACGCCGATTGCCTTGCCGATGTGCTTAAACGTAGTGGACAGCGCATAAATGATGTTGACGTAGGTGAACGAGATGGCGATGCCACCCAGCACAAATAGGAGCGGACTGACGCACTGTACGCCAATGACCAGATCTCCCACCGTAACGATGATGGCCTGCAACGCGCCCAGGATCACCAGTAGCAACCAGCGGCCAAAGTAACCCTGACGCGCGGTAAAGCTGCCGATGCCTTCGCGGTCGACCTCGAGCTTGTAGATGGCGATAAGCACGTAGCCGCCCACCCAAAGCGCCAGGTTGGTATAGAACGGGGCAATGCCCGAGCCGAAGCTCTTAACCGGATAGATCGACTTGGACGCGAGCTCAACCGGAGATGCCATGAAGTCTGCAACGTCATCGACGTCGACGCCCATCAGATCGGCCAGCTCGCCCATAGACTCAGAGGTCTGCAGCGCCGCGATGTCATTGGCTGCGGTCGCAAGCTTGTCCTGGACCTTGGCAAGCGAGGAATCGGTCTGGGACAGCGTGGTCTTGGCCTGGCCGAGCGTAGCGTTAAGCTGCGAAAGCGTACCGCGCGCACTTGCAATAGTAGGCGTGAGGCCAGACACGATTCCCGTCAGATCACCCGAGACGGCGGCAAATGAATCAAGCGCGCTCGAGGCCTTCGGCAGCGCGTTTTGACCCAGGTCCGTCTGGGCCTGGCCAAGGTTGGTCGCACCGGTCTGGATTGCGTTATTGATAGCGTCGCTGGCGCCCGAGACAGCCGCGGCGTCATTCGCCATGGCGCTCGACTGCGCAGACAGACCGTCCTTGATGCTCTGAAGCTTTTCATTCTGCTCGCGGAGCAAATCGATGGTCGATACAATGCGCGCGTCAATTTCCTTGGAACCTGTCGACGTGTCATTAACGAGAATTTCCAAGTGCCCGATAACGGCCTTATTGTGGTCGATCGTCGCTTGGAGAGACTCAAGCGAGTTGTCGATGCGGGTGGTCGTAGATGTGACCGCGCCCGTCAGCTTGCCAATCGCAGCGTTCGCGGAGGCTGACGTCTTGGTGAGCGCAAGGCTGCCTTCCGAGAGTGCCTTGGAGAGCGAGGCGACAGAGTTGCCCGCCGTAGCGCGCGCCTCGCCCAGCAGGTCATTGCCCTGAGCGATTGCCTGCGTTAGAGAGGGCGTCTGACCCTGCAGGCCCGCCAACGCGGCATCAGCCGAGGCGATAGCGCCACTCGTCTTATCGATGGCGGCATTCATGTCGCCAATCGAATCGCGCACCTCACCCAAGGTACCGGATGCCTCTGATACCGAACCAGCCAACGAATTCTGAGTCTGGGTTGCCATGTCCTTTAAATCGACCCCGGCATCCTTGGCGATGCTGGCAACGGTCTCGCCCACTGTGGAGACAAATTCCGAGTTGATCTGCTCCTCGATGGTGCTTGCACCGGTGTCGGTAACCTTGGGCGCAATAGCACTCTTCTTCTCATTGACGTAGTACGTAAGCTTGGGCTGATGGTAGTTGCCGTCGAGCATCGAGACCAGGTTATCCGAGAAGTTCTTAGGGATTACGATGGCCGCATAGTACTCCCCGATCTCGACGCCCTCTTTGGCGTCGGCCGCCGAATCGACGAAGGTCCAGCCCAGCTGATCGTTCTCCTTGAGCTGATCGACGACCTGGTCGCCCGCGTTGAGCTCGCCCACCAAGTCGTTTTGGGTGCCCCGATCGTTGTTGGCGATGGCAATCTTGATACCCTGGGTGTTTCCGTACGGATCCCAGTTAGCCACGATGTTGTACCAGGCATACAGCGAGGGAATGACGCACACGCCCAAAGTAACCACCAGGGCGACGGGGTTCACGAGCAATCGCTTGATGTCGCGCTTAAAGATCGCAAAGGAGACCTTTGCGTTGGATAGTTTGCTGCCGAGACTCACGCTTGGACCATCCATCCTGTCGTTGAATCGAATCGTACTATCGACAACCATTGTACGGAGGCGCTTTAGTGCCTCACGGCACAATGGTGCTGA
>DBEXMY010000128.1:0-6261 GCA_048168905.1 Collinsella sp.
TGGGAACGGCGGCGCTGACAACTGCCTGGGGCTGGCCTTTGCGTTGGGCGAGACCGAGCAGTGGTGCATATCCGATAAAGCCGAGCACGCTCGCACCCAGAATAAAGCCCTGTGCGATTACAACGCGTTCGGCACCGGCGAGCAACCCGACGTTGACGTCGAAGCGAAACTCGGCGGCAAGGAAGGTGAAAGTGAAGAGCGCGAGTGCCAGAAGCGCGTTGATTTTAGGCTTGCTCAGGTTCAAGGACGGTCCTTTGGGTGGACGGAATAATCGTGCCCTCGATTGTAGCGTCCCTGGGACGCGTGTGACGACAACGAAATCATATTGAATTAAACCGCAGGTAGAGGCCTAGGTTCACATCTACGAACCTAGGCATACGGAGTCATTTGGCACATCTTGGTGGTACAGGACCACCACAAAGGGGACAGGCATCTTTGTGGTGGTATGTCCCTACGACCAAGGAGGCCGTTATGAACGTAAGCCACTTTGACAAGCAAGTTCAACGTGAGTCCACCTGCTCGCTGGCTCACGGTACCTGGCGTTGTGTGGGTGCCAAAATAGCTTGCGCCGGCGCGTGTGCGCTTATGGTCGGCCAGCTGCTGCTGCCGAGCGTGGCGCTGGCGACGGAATGCGCCGATTCCGCCGCTGGGACGGATGAAGTTGCCGCGGCTCCGGTGACGCCGACGGTTGCGGAGGATACGGCCGCAACGACCGCACCAGCCGCTTCGACCGCGCCTGCAACCGATGCTGCTCCGGCGGTGCAAGCCACCGCTGAGCCTCAGCAGACGGCCCCGACTGGCGCCACCGATGAATCCAACGATGCGGCACCCGCTGAACAAAATACTCCCAGCGACAACGCCGCCATGCCGGCGAATGACGCCATCATACCCTGTGGTGTGACCGATGTTGTTGGCGGCAGCGGCGTTAGGGTCAATACGACCGTGGTTTCCCACTACACGAACTGCGGGCTTCCGGGCAACATCACGCTCGAAAAGGGTCAGTCGTACACCTATGATTTTCCCGATGTTGAGGGCGGCATGCCGGATGAGCCGCTCTGCGAACTTGTCGAAACCAAGTACTACCGGGCCGATGCTGCTTCGGGCACCCTGGTTGAAGTCCAGGACACATCTATGTCCGATGTGACGGCCCGCTTTGAGCCTGTTGGCGATCACATGAGGCTGACGCTGACCTTTACGGGTGGCGCGGCAGGCGGCTCGTATCGACTCACGCGCAATGAGGATCTTTATATTGGCGCGGCGCTGGAGTATACCGGAACTGACTATGAAGGCAGCTCGACTATCCTCAACGAAACCAGGTACGATTATTACCTCCGCTACGTCATCAATAGCGAAATTACGCTTGTTGCGTCAGAAAACGAAGCCCTCCATAACCTGAACGTCAACGACGTGAAGACCGACTACGCGCCCGGCGAGGCGCCCCGCGCGACCGCGACGATTCCCGCCGCCGATGCCGACAAGTATGAGATCGCCTACGAGTGCTGGGAAGAGATGGAGCTCGATATGGAATCCGGGGAGTCGGTGCCCGTTGCCTTCTGGTATTCCGATCCCGCAAAGTACACGCCGGGCATGAAGAAGATTGACCACTTCGAGGAGGGAAAGTTCTGCATGTACTCCGTTGAGCTGAGGCTCAAGGGCGACAATACCGTGGCAGATGACTGCAATATGAACGTCAACGGTCATTGGGCGCACCACATCAAAACCGTCAACGGCGTCTTCGCGCCAAACGCTGACAATATGCTGTGCGAGCAGCCGATCGACGAATGGCGGGCCATCGACGTTATCGAGATCAACGGCGCCACGACCACCTTCAAGGCAGGCGATAAGCCGGTCTTTACGGCGAATGTTCCGACGGGCTCCAACTCCCTTCCTCAGTGTGAGTTCTGGACGGGCAGCGATGGCAGCGAAGTAAATTCCGTTGAGTTCTGGGACCAGCACATCACCAACCATATCGACGCGTTTAAGCCCGGTGTGACCTATCGTTACGGTCTGTACTTTAAGCCGGCGCGTGGTTTCTACTTTACGCCCAATACCAAGTCGAAGATCAATGGGGTTGAGTGTGGCTATCAGGTGGGCGAGGCAAGTGAGGTTGATCCCGAGAGCGGCTGGATCTACACCCTGTGGCTCAACACCGATCTGACCTTTACGCCTGAAGCCACGCCGACTCCCGATCCGCAGCCTACGCCGGATCCCAAGCCGACACCGCAGCCTGAGGTTAAGCTCGAGACCAAGCCCGAAGTGAAGCCCGAGACCAAACCCGCGGCCAAGCCGGCCACGACAACCGCCACGACCAAGGCGGTTGAGAAAACCACGCAGGCCAAGAAGGGCGATGCTGTCCTGGCTACTACGGGGGATACCACCGCGATGACGGTCGCCGCCCTGGGCATCGCCGGCGCAACCGTAGCCGCCGCCGGCCTCGCCGCGACCAAGCGCCGCAAGCATTAGAACTGGGTGACGGCTCTCGTTCTCGGCTTCAGCAAAATCTCAATCTGCAACACCAAACTGCCCAAAACGGCTCTAGATGTTACAGATTGAGATGAACCGAATGGCCGCCAATCTAATGTCTCGATCTGTAACACCAAGCGGGGAATTTGACCTCTAACTGTTACAGATTGAGACAAAGCGGGGGCGGCTGGCACAATATCTCGATCTGTAACAACTACAAGGCTCAACGGGCTCCAGGTGTTACAGATTGAGACAAAACGAGCAAGCAAGTCCCAAACCACCACAAAAGTGCCTGTCCCCTTTGTGGTGGTTTGGGCGGCCGGCATAGAAAAAGTCCCCGCCGGGCGTGTGCTCGACGGGGACTTTGCCGTTTGATGGCTAGCGCTGTAGGTGATTACTCGCCCAGCAAGCTCTTGGTGATGGAAGCGGCGGCCTTCTTGCCGGCGCCCATCGCCAGAATGACCGTAGCGGCACCGGTGACGATGTCGCCGCCGGCCCAGATGCGGGGATCGGTGGTCTGGCCGGTCTCCTCGTCAGCGACGATGTAGCCCCACTTGTTGAGCTCCATCTTGCCGCCGATCTTCTTTGCGAAGGGGTTGGCGTTGGTGCCGATAGCCGAGATCGCGACGTCGCAGGGAATCTCCTCGATGGCGCCCTCGATGGGCACCGGGCGACGACGACCGGACTCGTCGGGCTCGCCGAGCTCCATCTTCTGGACCTTGACGGCGCACACGGAGCCGTCCTCGCCAGCGACAAACTCGAGCGGGGAGACGAGCGGCAGAACCTCGACGCCCTCGGCCTTGGCATGGTGCAGCTCGGCGCGACGGCAGGGCATCTCGTCCTCGGTACGACGGTAGGCGATGATGGCGTGCTCGGCGCCCAGACGCTTGGCGGTACGGACGGCGTCCATAGCCACGTTGCCGCCACCAAAGACGACGACGTTCTTGCCGTGCTTGGTGGGGGTGTCGTACTCGGGGAACTTGTTGGCCTTCATCAGGTTCACGCGGGTGAGGTACTCGTTCGCGAAGAAGACGTTGGGCAGGTTCTCGCCGGGGACGTTGAGGAACTTGGGCAGGCCAGCGCCGGTCGCCACGTAGATGGCGTCGAAGCCCTGCTCGAACAGCTCCTCGGCCGTGGCCATGTTGCCCACGACGGAGTTGTACTCAAACTTGACGCCCATGTCCTCCAGGCCGTCGATCTCGCGCTTGACGACCGCCTTGGGCAGACGGAACTCGGGGATGCCGTAGACCAGCACGCCGCCGCCGGTGAAGAATGCCTCGAAGACGGTGACGTCAAAGCCGTTGCGGGCGAGCTCGCCGGCGCAGGTGATGCCGGACGGGCCGGAGCCGACGACGGCAACCTTCTTGCCGTTCTTGGGGGCCATCTTGGGCGTGGAGGCGAGCTCGGGGCGGTCACCCAGGAAGCGCTCGAGCTGGCCGATGGCCACGGGCTCGGACTTCTTGCCACGGATGCACTTGCCCTCGCACTGGTTCTCCTGCGGGCAGACGCGGCCGCAGATGGCGGGAAGCATGGAGTCCTCGCGGATGGTATCGAGAGCGCCGCCGAAGTCCTTCTCGCGGATCTGTTCGATAAAGCGGGGGATGTTGATGTTGACGGGGCAGCCCTCAACACAGAACGGCTTCTTGCAGTTGAGGCAGCGCTCGGCCTCGGCCAGCGCCATCTCCTCGGTGAAGCCCTTGTCGACGGGGCGGAAGTCGCAGGCGCGCTCGGCAGCCGGCTCCTCGTTATCGGGGGTGCGGGGCGACTTCATATCGGCAACGAAACGACCGTTAACTAGTGGCATGCGCAGCTCTTTTCCTCATAGGCCTTGAGGGACTCGCCCTCTTCGGAACGGTAAGCGGCCTGGCGGGCACGAAGGTCATCCCAGTCGACCAGGGTGGCATCGAAGTCGGGGCCGTCGACGCAAGCGAACTTGGTCACGCCGCCCACCTCGACGCGGCAGCAGCCGCACATACCGGTGCCGTCAACCATGATGGGGTTGAGCGACGCGGTGATGGGGGTGTCGTACTTCTGGGCGGTGAGGGTCGAGAACTTCATCATCGGAACGGGGCCGACGCAGAAGACCTGGCTCACGGCCTTGTCCTGCAGCAGGCGCTCCAGCGGAGCGGTGACAACGCCCTGCTCGCCGTAGGAGCCGTCGTCAGTGGTGATGTGGATGTGGTCCTCGTCGAGGAGCTCGCGGAACTGGTCCTCCATGAGCAGGAGGTCCTTGGTGCGGGCGCCCATGATGGCGTGCACCTCGTGGCCGGTCTCGACCAGGTGCTTGGCGACCGGGAAGGCAATTGCCAGGCCGACGCCGCCGCCAATGACAGCGCAGGGGCCCTCGGCCATCTCGGTGGGAACGCCCAGCGGGCCCACGACGTCGCGCAGCGACTCGCCGGCCTCGTAGGTGGAAAGCATCTCGGTGGTCTTGCCGATCACCATGAAGATGAACTCGACCCAGCCCTCGTCACCGTTCCAGCCGGCCAGGGTAAACGGGACGCGCTCGCCCGTCTCGTTGGCGCGAACCATGAGGAACTGTCCAGCGTGCGCATGCTTGGCGATTGCAGGCGCCTCGATGCGGAACTTGAACACCTTCTCCGAGAACTGCGTCTTCTCCAGGATCTTATACATAGAACCCCTCTCTTGTTAGGGCTGCCGAACCGTGCCTCCACGGAAATGGACGGTAGCCCGAATAAAACCGTACGCGCACAGGCGTTGTGCAGACATACGGTGCAAATTATACCCTCATGGACATGTCGCTTACGTGTGTCTTTGGCAGGTGGGAGCAGGGTTTATCCACTTTGGCCTACCAAATAGGGGCAGGTTTATTTTGGTCAGCCTTATCAGGCAAAACGGCAAAGGGGCCGGCCTCGGGTTGTGATGAGGCCGGCCCCCTTTGGGGCGCTGCATATGTATGGCGGCACAGGGTTTATTACGGCGCGGCTGTCATGGCGTTTCCGTAGATAAAACCTGCCAAAATAACCCTGTCCCTAAATAGTAGGTTTTAGTGCTTGCCGTTGGCGGAGGCGGCGCCGTTGACATGGTCGCGAGCATAGACTACGCCGTGCACAATCGCCAGGCCGGCGGCGTCGGCCGCGCGGGCGCAGGTGTCCTGGAAATCCTCGGCCTCGCGGGCGCGCAGCTGCTTAAGCACGTAGTCGGCGACGGCCATCTTGCCGGGAGGGTTGCCGATGCCGGTGCGGATGCGGCTGAAGTCGCGGCTGCCCATCTTATCGATGATGGAACGCAGGCCGTTGTGACCGGCATGGCCGCCGCCCACCTTAACACGCACGTCGCCGGCGGGAATATCGAGCTCGTCGTGGATGACGAGCAGCTCCTCGGCCTTGATCTTGTACTCGCGGCAAAGTTTGGAGATGGGCCCGCCCGAGGTGTTCATGTACGACTGCGGCTTGACCAGTACAATCTGGCGCTTGCCGCCCTCTTCCTCGGGATCGTTGATGTTGATGAGCGCGATCTCGGCGCCTGCTTGGTTTTTCCAGTACGTGACGCCGGCCTGACGGGCCAGCTCGTCGATTGCCTTAAAGCCGGCGTTGTGGCGGGTCTCGGCATATTCCTCGCCAGGGTTGCCAAGCCCGGCAACCATGCGAATCTTAAGCGGCTGTGCAGCTGCCATGTTTGTCCTCCGTTACGTAAATAGTTCAATCAACGACAAAGGCTACCACGCCCGCCGAAGGCGAGACTTCGTTTCAGCGAAATCCCACCAGACAAAAGCACGGCCGCGGCAGAGCGAGCCGTGGGGCACCAAAAAAAAACCCCCCCCCCCATGAGCCCCAA
>DBEXMY010000129.1:0-9746 GCA_048168905.1 Collinsella sp.
GGTTTTGGCAGGGTGGGATTATTCTCTATAAGCTATAAAGGTGAGTGTATTACATGCGTACATCCTGGGGAGATTTCACACTCGTTTATAAAGGATGTAATACGTTTGATATATATTTCGCGCTCATTAACTTGAGTGCAATAAAGCAGTGGCTATAAGATTGGTTATTATTAGCCAATGTTGTATTTGACCATTCATATTGCACGCTCATTAAGGGGGCCAGTGATGTCATCGACGCAAAAACGAGCCATCCTGCAGGTGCGCATTCGCGAAGAGGACAAACAGCATGCCGAGCGCCTCTACGACGCCATGGGCACATCGCTTGCCGAGGCCGTTCGCCTTTTTGTCACGCAGAGCATTTTGATGCGCAAGCTTCCCTTTCAGCCGGTCGCCGTGCGCTCAAAGGACGGCACCGCCGCCTATGGATCGCTCGAAGCATATGGGGACCCCAATCGCCGCTCCGAGGAGCGCAATGCCTGGATTGAGTACCTTGCTACAGAAAGCGACGATTCGATTTTGGGTCCCGAGGAAGTAGATATCCATGAGTAGCACCATCATCGACGAGACCGTCATCCTACGCTACCTGCTTGACGACGACGAAGTTCTGTCACCGAGCGCCGCCAAGGTCATCGCCACACGCACCGCTCGCGTCTACCCCGAAATCATCACGCGCGTCGTGGTCACGCTGCGCGACGTCTATAAGGTTCCCCGCGTTGAGATTGCTGCGGCCTTGAAAAGGCTGCTCGATGACGTCATGGTCGACGAGCCCACCGTTGTCGCCCTTGCCGTCAAACTCTTTGGCAAGACCCATATGGACTTTACCGACTGCCTCCTCGCAGCCCGAACCGCCATCTACAACGATGATGTCGTGATCTTTGGCAAGCCCATCATCCAAGGCATGATCGATTACCGCCGCCAGCGCCAAACCGCTGCCGACGCTCGCGACCGCGCCGCCGAAGCCCGCAGCCGAAGCACCGACTCCACCATCGACAAGCTCCGTCACCGCCCCCGCAGCTAACCCCATCCCCTCCTAAGTTGCGGTGAAATACGGACTGTTTCATGCCTTTAAAGGCCTCAACAGTCCGTATTTCACCGCAACTTATTGAAGGTGGACCGCGAACGATTTCTCTATCGGGATTCGGCGTAGGGTTTTGTTGTCGGAATGCCGTAACCGCGCATCATGGCACCGAACGATTCTACGTCGTAGGTGTCCGAGAGTTTGAAATGAATGATGTTGTGGCCCATGGCGCGAAGGTTCGCGTCGCGCATGAGGGCCGCTCGATACGTTTTTGCCGCCGCCCGCTCTGGATCATTTTGAGCCTCGTCTTCAAACTTGCCTAGCCCATGCAGCTCTGCCAGCGTCCATGAGCCGTCTGGCATCTGCCAGCCATAATCTGCTAGATAATAGCCAGCGTTTCCCGGTCGCGTTATCTCAACTTGAAGCTCAGGCGCGGCAACCCCAGCGAGAATCATCGCTGCTCTCGCCTCAGACTCGCCGCCATTGTCTGACCTGCCGTCCATATACTCAAAAACGTCAAAAGCACGCGCGATGCCATGCAACCCTCGGCAATTTGCCTGCGCGTATGCTCGCAGTTCTTCGCGTTCGACATCGTACTCACGGGCCAAGCCATCGACATAGCCCAGCGCATAGCGAAAGGCGCTCGTTCGAGCGATATCAACAACCGTTCGACACGGATCCGTCAGTGTAAACAGACCTAGCCGCCACACTTCGCCCGCCCGCCAGCGCTTGTATTCAACGAACTCATACGTATCACGCCTTGTAGACCGTGGCAGCAGTACTTGCACTTTATCCAGAAGCGTATACGCCGAGCCGATGCCGTAGAGCAGCGCTGCCGTCGATCCGCAAAACACAGCATCCGGTTCAACGACCGCAATAGCGGATGCCAGCTGAAAGATGCGATCTTCAACCCCAAGATTATTCCAATAGACCGGATCCGCATACACATGGTTGTAAAGACGAAGCATGAGCTCTTCCTGCATAAGCTCGCGCGCACGGCGTTCATCCCAAGGATCAATTGTTATAAGCAGCTGTCCATCTTGATGAATTCCAACGGCCGAGAATAGCATTCTTGCATATGACTGCGGAAAATGTTTGCCTTTATCGAGCATGGCCAACCCCATAACCATCACGGCGGAGAGAATACCATTACGCTATCGCATGCCTCCGTCCGCAGGCCTTGCCAAAAGCTGACCAAAAACTTGACGCCGCAGGTCAGAGCTTCAAAAAATAATTCCACTCTCGGTAGACGGTCGCTACGACCCTCCCAACGGCATCAAAATCCAACCTTACAAATAGTTGCGGTGAAATACGGACTACATGGGCCATAAAAGCCGAAAAACAGTCCGTATTTCACCGCAACTTAGGAGGAGATGTGGGGTCCCCGGCATGTATATGAAAATGGCTCTGGTCCCAAAAGGAACCAGAGCCATTCATCTATCTTATGGAGCGGGCGACGGGAATCGAACCCGCGTCATCAGCTTGGAAGGCTGGGGTTCTACCATTGAACTACGCCCGCAAGATATGGTCGGGACGACAGGATTTGAACCTGCGACATCCTGCTCCCAAAGCAGGCGCGCTACCAAACTGCGCCACGTCCCGAAGGTGTTGAGCAGCTAAGGTCTAAACCTTGCGTGTCCCAAAGCGAAGGAAATTATAGGGGAGACTCCCCGCCTGTGCAAGCATTGATGCCTTAGCTCCTCGAATGTGCGACAAAACGACTATGGAGCAGACCGATCACAAAGGCAACCACGGCAACCGGCGCCCACGCGGCTCCAATGTCCGCAAGCGGCAGTGCATCGAACGGCAGCCACGCGCCCGCAAAGAACGCATCGCGGACCGAGGTGATCACACTCTGCACAGCAACCACGCCGCCGACCCACACCCACACCTGTGGATGAGCGTCGCAAAAGCCGTGCACCAGGCCCATAAGCACCAGCACAATGGCGACGGGATACAAAGCGTTGAGCATGGGTACCGAGAACATAAGGATCACATCGAGGCCCACGTTGGAGAGCACGCACGAAAACGCCGCGAATACAAAGGCGAGGATCGCGAAGGGGCGGCGCATGGCCTCCTCGGAAGCCTCCGCTCCCCCTTCAACCACATACGTCTCGCAGAAGTAGCGCGAGCAGCAGCTGATGAGGCCGATGCACACGTTCATGCAGGCGAGGAAGAAGATGGCGAAGACCACGATCGTGCCGGCAAGGCCAAAGTGCATGGAGGCAGAGCGGGCAAGGATTGCAGCGCCGTTGGTGGCGTCGGGCATCACGGTGCCGAGCTGCATACCGGCAAGTGCCAAGCCGCAATAGATAATGGCCATGAGCACGCCGGCGATCACACCGGAGCGCGAAATCTCGAAGGCCACGCGCTTGTCATCGGTAACGCCCAGCTCGTGGATGGTCTCGGCGATGATAATGCCAAAGGCGAGCGACGCGAGCAGGTCCATGGTCTGGTAGCCGGTCAAAAAGCCCTGCACGGCAGCACCGGCATCATAGGGAGCTTGCGGGACAGCAGCCGGTCCTAGCGGCGAGATCACGGCGGCGCCGACAACGAGCACGATAAGCGCAATGAGCGCAGGGCCCGTAATGCGGCCGAGCACGCGCGTGATGACACCCGGGCGCAGCGTGAGCACAAACGCGACGACGAAGAACCCGATGGCAAACACCAGACGTGCCGTGCCGAGCGAAACGCCCTCGGGTAGCAGCGGCACCAGCATTTCGAACGCCGTAGAGCTTGTGCGCGGAATGGCCAGGCACGGACCGATGGCCAGATAGACCGCCGCAACGAAGAATTCGCCAAACTTAGGATGCACGCGGCCGGCAAGCTCGCGCGCCGTTCCGGCAAGTGCCACGGCGATAAAACCCATGACGGGCAGGCCGATGGCGGCAATCAGAAAGCCGAGCATGGCGACCGGCGTGGCAGAACCAGCCTGCAGCGCCAGCAGCGGCGGAATAATGAGGTTGCCGGCGCCAAAGAGCATCGAGAACAGCGCAATGCCGACGGTAACAACATGGTCGGAGCGCAAACCGCGCGGAGCGGATGAGGCCATATGCACACCTTTCGGGTCGAAACAAAAACGGGACGGGCAAAAACACCCATCCCGCAAGTATAAACGGTCTAGCAGCTTTAGCAGGCTAAATCGCACAGAGCATCGATAGCCGTGTCGACTTCTTCGGTCGTGTTGAAATACCCAAACGAGAAACGGACGACGCCCTGGCGCTCGGTCCCCAGCGCACGGTGCATGAGCGGGGCGCAATGGGCGCCGGGGCGCGTCGCAATCCCCCACCCTTGCATGAGCGCGTCCGAGATCTCGGCAGAGTCGATATCGCCCACGTTGAGCGACACGATCGCCGAGCGCGCGGGTTGGTCAAACGCACCGTAGAGCTTAATCCCCGGAATCTCGCGCACACCGGTAAGGAAGCGATCAGCGAGCGCACGCTCGTGGGAAGCAATCGCCTCGACCCCACCCTGGGCCTCGATAAAGTCGAGACCAGCGGAAAGGCCCGCGATGCCATGGCCGTTGAGCGTACCGGCCTCAAGGCGCGTGGGCCACTCAAGCGGCTGCAGCGGGTCGAAGCTGTGCACGCCCGTGCCGCCCATGCCCCACGGAGACACGTCAATGCCCTCTGCCACGGCCAGACCGCCGGTGCCTTGGGGTCCCATGAGCCCCTTGTGGCCGGTAAAGCACACGACGTCGAGCCCCATGGCCTGCATATCGATATGCGCCGTGCCGGCAGACTGCGAGGCATCGACGATCACGAGTGCACCGGCCGCATGAGCCACAGCCGCCACACGTGCAACATCAACGGAGTTGCCGGTCACATTGGAGGCGTGCGTCACCACCACGGCACGCGTGCCAGGCGTCACCAGCCGCTCGAGCTCGTCGTAGTCGAGCGCGCCGTTCGCGTCGCAGCCCGCATGCTCAACGGTCACGCCCCGCTCTACCGCCAGGCGGTTGAGCGGACGCAGCACGGAGTTGTGCTCGAGCACCGTTATGACCACGCGGTCGCCGGGACGCACCACGCCGTTAATCGCCGTGTTGAGCGCCGCCGTAGAATTGGGCGTAAAACAAACATGGTCCGCCCTCGGGCAGCCCAGCAAGCGCGCAAGCTTGGCACGGCAAGCATGAATCGTACGAGCGGCATCGAGGGCACCCGACGTGGCCCCGCGCCCGGCATTGCCGAGCGAACACATCGCCTGCGTCACGGCATCGATCACCGTCTGCGGCTTATGCATGGTCGTCGCCGCGTTATCCAGGTAGATCATCGCACGACCTCCCACATGTCGATTACCGTAAAGCCCTCGGTGGGGACGCCCGCCGCGGCAAGCTCGCCGCGCAGCAGGTCCTCATCCGAAGGCAGCGCCTTCCACGCCAAGCCGCAGCCGGCAGCGACCTCCCCGGGCACGGGAATCGTACGCCCGGGAAGGCCGCGCTCGACGCATAGGGTCTCGCACCCCATGGCGGCCGCCGTGGTAGGAAACGTGATGACAAGCGCCGGGCGCTTTTCTCTCATGGCAATCCCGCCCAAACGCTACGGGCGCACGACGCGCACGGCCTGCTCCATCTTCTCCACGATCACGTACATGTTGGTGACCTCGCCCACCGCAAGCTGGTCTTTAATGCCATAGTGATCGAGGCAGGTACCGCAGGTGAGAATCTCGACGCCCTGCTCGGCCAGTCCCTTCAGGTCGTCGAGCACCGGCGAGCCCTCGACGGTGAGCTTGGCGCCGCCGTTGTAGAACAACATGGTCGCGGGCAGCTCCTCCTGTTGCGTCACGGCAAAGATGAAGGCCTTCATGAGCTTGTGACCCAGCTCGTCGTCGCCGCGTCCCATACAGTCGGTGTAGACGGAAATGACGAGCTTGCCCTTGCCGGCGCTGGCATCACAAAAGGCAGCGTCATCCTGCTCGGGATCAGCCACGGCAACGGCGCCAGAGGTCGCCACGGTCACGTGCCACTCGGCGTCAGAAACCTTCTCGACCGAGGCCGTGCAGCCCTTCTCCTGCGCCATCTTGGAGATGTTCTTGACGGCGGTCTCGTTGTCGACCGAGGTCACCACGGCGCCCTCGCCGTCAAGCTGTTTGAGTGCCTTAAGCGTCTTGACGACGGGCAGCGGGCAGGCATCGCCCATGGCATTGACTTCAATTTTGGTAGACATAGTAAATTCCTTTCGAATGAATCAATCAAGAACGATAGATAGTTGAATAAACAAACCGTTAACGGACAACGCGGACGGCAGGACCGCCCGGCTCCGCCTCGCAAACGCGACCGACGACGGCGGCAACGCGCCCCTCGGCATGCAGACGACGCGCAAGCTCATCCACATCCGCCGCGGGCGCCGCAATAAGCAAACCGCCCGAGGTCTGCGGATCGTACAGCGCATCCAGCATGCCCGGCTCCAGGTCCTCGTCGGCCGCCACGCGCGGGCCAAAGAAGTCCTGGTTGCGGTAGGAGCCCGCGGGGATAATGCCCAGACGCGCCATGTCGAGCACCTGGTCAAAGAGCGGCACCGCCCCCGATGCAAGCTCAACCTGCACGCCCGAGCCCTCGGCCATCTCGCACGCGTGCCCGATCAGACCAAAGCCCGTAATGTCGGTGCAGCCGTGAAGCTCAAGTCCCTCGGCCAGACGAATCGGTGCCTCGTTGAGGGTTTGCATCGAGTCAAACATGGCTGCGGCCTCGTCCTGCTCGATGAGCTCGCCCTTAATGGCCGTGGTGATAATGCCCGAGCCGATGGCCTTGGTCAGCAGCAGAACATCGCCCACGCGCGCGCCGCTGTTGGCGAGCATACGGTCAAGCGCGACAAAACCGCTCACGGACAGGCCGTACTTGGGCTCGTCGTCGTTGATGGTGTGACCGCCCGCGATGGAGCAGCCGGCCTCGACGCACTTGTCGGCGCCGCCCGCCAGAATCTGACCGGCAACCTCAACGCCCAGGCAGCTCGGGATGCACAGCAAGTTCATGGCATGGCTCGGCCGCCCGCCCATGGCGTAGATGTCCGACAGCGAGTTGGCCGCGGCGATCTGGCCAAACAGAAACGGGTCGTCGACCATCGGTGGGAAGAAGTCGATGGACTGCACGAGTCCCAGGTTCTCCCCTACGCGGAAGACGCTCGCATCGTCGGAGGTATCGAACCCCACGAGCAAGTTGTCGTTATGCACATTGGGTAAATCGCCCAGGACCTGGGCGAGGGCTCCGGGGGCCAACTTAGCGGCTCAACCGCTCGCGGCCGTCATGGACGTGAGCTTAATCTGATCGTCAGCCATCGATACCTCCTCTCATCGGTCAATCATTTCCTCCCAGTATACGCATGAATGCGAGCCTACGGCGGATGCATTAATTGAGCGCCTGTGCGCGAATCGCCGCGCCGATGGCTCCGGCAAAGCGAGCCTGGGGCGAGGTGGTCACCGGCGACCCCAGTAGCTCGCCCAACCGCTCCACCACGAATGCGTTCTCGCACAGGCCTCCCGTCAGGTAGTACGGGGCGCCCGCCGCCTGCCCAGCCATGGTCGCCACGCGCGAGACCACGCTGTCGATCACGCCACGCGCAATGTTCTCGCGCGGCTCACCGCGACCGATCAGGCTGATGACCTCGCTTTCGGCAAACACCGTGCACATGCTGCTGATCTTGGTGGGTTCGCCGGAACGCGCAAGGTCGGCCATCTGCTGTTGGGAAATACCCAGACGGTCGGCCATGATCTCCAAAAAGCGCCCCGTGCCGGCAGCGCACTTGTCGTTCATGGCAAATTTGGCCACGCGACCGCCCTTGATCTGAATGACCTTGGTGTCCTGACCGCCCACGTCGATCACGGTGCCGTGGTCGCCAAACAGGCGCACAGCACCGGTACCGTGGCAGGTAATCTCAGTCACGACCTTATGCGCATAGGGCACGGCGACACGACCGTAGCCGGTCGCGATCACGCGCACGTCGTCGGCAGCCACGTCATAGCCGGCCGCGGCAAGCTCGCCGCGCAGACGCTCCGCCGCATCGACCGAGGAGAACCCGGTTGGCTGCACGCACGTCCACGCCACCGAACCCCCTCCATCGACCACAGCAGCCTTAGCCGCCGTAGACCCGATATCGATCCCGATCCCTATCATGGCTCTCTCCCAATCTAAACATCAAAGGTAGCGGCGCGTTCAGGCGCCTTAGCTCTAGGTTTCTCAGGTGCCGGAGATTGACCCGAAAGAGGAGCGCAGCGTACATTGGGTACGCAAGCGACGGTTTGAGGAGCAAGATCCGGTGCCTGAGGAAGCTAGAGGGTTTCGATGAAGGCGGCGATGCGGGTCTCGATCTGTCCCATGTCGCCGTTGCTGTAGTCGGTCTCGATCTTCATGTACGGAATGCCCGCACCCTCGACAGTCTCCTGCATGCGCGCACTCTCCACGTTAAAGGTGTGGCACGCCTGGAGCACGCTCTCCACTACGCCATCGACGTGATACTTCTCGCACATGGCCAGCGTGTTTTCCATACGACCGTCGTTGGGCGTCATGACCGAGCAGTTAATGTCCAGGTAGCGGTCGGCGATGGCGCGCAAGATGTCGGGAGCCTCCGGGTCGATCATCATGGCCGCCGTGCGCTCGCCCGAGCAGTCGTCCATGCACACGACCACACCACCGTTGGACTCGATGGTGCGACCGATCTTGTTGATCACGCCGCCCACCGGGCAGCCGGTGATCAGAATGCGCTTGGCATCCGCCGCAACCGGGCGCTCGCTCGCGTCGTAGGCCTCGCGCAGCTTGACAACCTTTTGCTCCAGCTGCTGCGTATAGGCCTCGATATCAAAGCTAAACGTACCGGCAAACATGGTGCTCATCAGGTCGACGCCGCTCATGGCCGCCGGCTGGTTGGCCTGCAGCGCAAACATCTCGAGCTGGGCCGCACGCAAGCGGTTGCGACGACGGACGGCAGCGCGCAGATCATCGTCGGTAATCGTGATGCCGTAGAAGTTCTCGAGCTCCTCCTTGAGCAGACGGCACTCCTCGTACCAGCCCTCGCGCTCGTAGGCTCGATCGCGGCCCTGCGGAAGATGCAGAATGTGCGTGCGCTTGAGCTCGTTGAGCAGCTCGTACATCTTCTTCTTGCCGTCGCAGGTGGTCTCACCGATGATCATGTCGCTAAAGTACGTAAACGGGCACTTTTGCGAATAGGCAAAACCATACGTAGACTTGATGAGCGGGCACAGGTTTGCCGGCAGCACCTTCTCGGCCTCGGGAATCACCTCGTCGGACGTGCCGCACAGCGCCACGCTCGCAGCCCCCGCGGCATCGATAATCTCGAGCGGCGTGTAGCTGCACAGAAAACCGACCAGGCGATTACCCGCCTGCTTATAATCCTTGACGCGAATAAACGCCGCCTTGCGTTGCTCGTTGAACTCCTCAAACGTGGACGGCAACGGCTGCTCAATATTTTCCGACATATAACTCCTTAACAAACCTTTTAACCAACCAAGGAAACGGCTTTCCCAGGTGCCCGAGGTTGCCGTGAAAGAGGAGCGCCGCGTACTTTGGTATGCAAGCGATGGTTTGAACGGCAAGATCGGGTGCTTGGGGAAGCCGCTGGACCGGATAGCCCTAAATGGTTTCCAAGAAAGCCTCAATCCTGGTTTGCAGTTGGCCTGCATCCTCGCCGGCGTAGTCGGTCGTGATGTGCATAAACGGGATGCCGGCCTCTTCGGCGGCCCGCCGCACCGCCCGCAGGTCCTTGTCCGTCCAGCTCCAGAA
>DBEXMY010000130.1:0-2314 GCA_048168905.1 Collinsella sp.
AACTCTAGTAGTTGGCTTCGTAGCCGTTGCCATCGCCGGTGGGCTCTTCGTAGTAGTCCGAATCGCTCGAATCGCTTGAGTCATCGGAATCGTCAGAGCTGACCGATGAGATTGCGGTACCGTTTGCGTAGTCGTCAGACGTGTTGTTGTTCAGGTCGCCGATCGTAGAGCTGGAACCGTCGGAAAGACCCATGGTGTTGGGACCCTTGGGATCCTTGCCGGCATCGACGCGCTCCATCATTTCCTTGAGCTCGTCCTCGTAGACAAAGACGTAGCTCACACCGTCGATCATGGTGCTGTCGTCGGCATACGAGGGCAGGTTGGCCGAGTAGATGCCGTCGACATCCATACCGCGCATGGCATTGACCGTAGCCACGATATCCTGAACGCTCATATCGGTCACGAGCATATCGGACAGCGAATTAACCAGGCCAAAGATCTTCGTGGCATCGAAGTTATTGAGAATCTGGTTGGCAAGGGCGCCAAGCACCTGACGCTGGTGGCGCATGCGCGTGTAGTCGCCGTCGGCATAGGTGTAGCGGCAGCGGGCATAGGTAAGGGCGGTGGCGCCGTCCATATGCTGCTGACCAGCGGTAATCTTAATATCCAGGTGCTCGGGGTCGTCAACATCATCGGTTGCGTTAATGTCGATACCGCCAACCGAATCAATCAGCGCCTGCATACCGTCGAAGCTGACCTCGGCATAGTGGGAAATCTGAACACCGCACAGCTCGTTGACCGCCTCGACCATGGCCTCGGCGCCGCCAACGGTATGGCAGGCGTTGATTTTCATGGTCTCGCCCTTGTACTCGACCTTGGTGTCGCGCGGAACGGAAATGAGCGTCGCCTGCTTTTGCGTGGGGTCGATGCGTGCCAGGATAATCGAGTCGGCACGATACGTATCCTCGCCCGGACGGCCGTCGGTGCCAAGAAGCAGCACGTAGAACGGATCCTTTGCCTCATCGGTGTCAACCAGAACCCGACGCAGATTGTCGGTAATGACATTAGAATCGCCGAGCTTGCCCATAATGGTGGCAAACCACAGGCCGGCAGCGGTAGTGGCACTCAGCAGCACGCCAAGCACGACAATGAGCGCGACGTGACGAATCGTGTGGCTACGACGACGTTGACGAGCGCGCTCGGAATAGCGAGCCACGTTATCGCGACTGTAGATCTTGGCCTGCGCACCAGTTGAGGGTCTTCGGGCGGTGGTATCCGCGAGGGGCTTTTTATTAAACATAGGCAACCTGTATTAGTAGATGACGGGATCGGGGACGGTAGCATGCTCGACATGCGCGCCGAGTGCCTGCAGCTTTTCGACAAACTGCTCGTAGCCGCGCTTGATGTGATGGATGGCCGAAACCTCGGTCGTCCCGTCGGCGATCAAGCCCGCTACGACGAGGGCCGCTCCGCCACGCAGATCGGGCGAGGTAACCTGTGCACCCGAGAAGCCCTTGACGCCATGAATCATGGCATGATGGCTCTCGATACGAATGTCGGCACCCATGCGCACCAGCTCAGAGGCAAACATAAAGCGATTCTCGAAGATGTTTTCGGTAATAACGGAACTGCCGTCGGCAAGGGCGGAGAGCACCATAATCTGCGCCTGCATGTCGGTCGGGAAACCGGGGAACGGAAGCGTCTGGATGTCGACCGGCTTGATACGCTCGGCACGGTTCACATGGACGCCATCTTCGACGCGCTCGCAGTCGATACCCATGAGCTCCATCTTCTTGAGCACCATGCCCAAGTGAATGGGGCAAAAACCCGTGACGTCGACACCGCGATCGTCGGCCATCAACGCACCGGCAACGATAAAGGTACCGGCCTCGATGCGGTCGCCCACCACGCGATGGGTAACGGGATGGAGCTCTTCCACGCCTTCGATAGTCACGACGGGCGTACCGGCGCCGACAATCTTGGCGCCCATCTCGTTGAGCATGTTAGCGAGATCGACGATCTCGGGCTCGCGGGCGGCATTATCGATAACCGTGGTGCCCTGTGCGCGCACAGAGGCCATGATGAGGTTCTCGGTCGCACCGACGCTGGCGAACTCGAGCGTGACGGTGGTACCGCGCAGACCTTGGGGCGCATTAGCGTTGATGTAACCGTGGGCGGTATCGAACTCAACGCCCAGGGCCTCAAGACCAAGAATGTGCATATCGATCTTGCGAGCACCCAGGTTGCAGCCGCCCGGCATGGCAATTTTGGCGCGATGGAAGCGGCCCAGCAGGGGTCCCATGACGGCGGTGGAAGCGCGCATCTTGGCAACGAGCTCGTAGGGGGCCTCCCATGAATCGACCTGAGAGGTATC
>DBEXMY010000131.1:0-4076 GCA_048168905.1 Collinsella sp.
GGGCGCCGTATCTCCTTTGATGGTGCGCCTGAGTGTTCCAAAGATCGAAAGGGGATGATCTCGATGATTGACCTTCAAACGCTGACGATCTCTTATGGAAAGAAGGTGCTCGTAGATTCGGTGAACGCTGAGTTTGCCCCGGGTACGGTCTACGGTCTCGTCGCTCCGAACGGGCATGGAAAGACGACGTTGCTGCGTGCGATGGCAGGTTTGCCGGGTCCTCGCGTGGACGGGAGCATCGTTCTGGATGAGGTGCAGGGTACGGGTGCGAGAGAGGTCCGTTCTATGATCTTCTATGCACCTGGTGAGGGGACGCTGCTGTATCCCGGATTGCGTGCGGAAGATCACCTCAAGATGGTTTGCGATATGTGGCCGCATGCTCGCGATATCGAAGAGATAGTGGAACAAACGCAGATAGGCGAGTTCGCGAAGATGAGGATCCGCACTCTGAGCCAGGGCATGAAGCAGCAGCTTACCCTGGCGATTGCGTATGCGACGGGCGCGCGGTACCTTCTATTAGATGAGCCCATGAACGCGCTCGACCCCAGCAGGGTGGACTTGCATTCCGAGATTCTCAGGAAGCTGGCCGATTCTGGTACGTGCATCATCATGTCATCCCACATCTTGGATTCGGTCGATAGGCTGTGCGATGAGATTCTGTTTTTGAAGGATGGGAGGCTCATTAGAAGCATTCCGCAAGATGATGCTGCGCCGAAGTCTCCTGGATCCCATTTCGCAAAGCCTGCCGGACGCGCCGAGGGTGCGCTAAGCACGTATCGGCGACTCTACGAAAAGGGCGGGTAGAAATGCAAGTTAAAAATCTATGTGGCCAATGTGATACCGTTGAACCCGCATATCGATACCGCTCAGCCATTCGCCTCGCCCCCGTCGCACGTATCTTCATCCGGTCTGTTACTTTTAATCTAACAATTCTTTGAGGAACGTAGGTGCTTCTAAATGTACTGTCGACTTCTTCTCAAACTAATCCTAAGAGACAGGGCCGTATGGATCTCTACGCTCGTTCTCGCTGCAGCCTTCTCCGTCCCCATTGCGTTCAATTCACCCATCTACGGGCCCTTCTTTATGAAGCAGGGCATGCAGAGCTTTGTCGACGCATTCAATACGCGCGCGCCCCAGGCCGGCGGCACAGACCTATCTCCAGAGCAGCAAAATGACGCGGAGCTTGCAAGATACGCGAACGCCGCCCTTGCCGCTCAAACCGACGCCGCCTTTCTCGATTCTGCCGAGAGCTACTACGCGCTCATGGGCGAAGGCTTCCAATCCGGGTCCATCGTGGGAGACCAAGAGACCAATGACGCAGACCTCGCGTATTGCCGTGCCCTGAGCAGCTCCGGCATCACGGATATCCCGGCCTCCGCAAACGACCTGCCATTCCTTTCCTTCCTGCCTTACGCCATTGCCACGGCGCCGTCTTTCCTTCCCTTCATCCCCTTCCTTCTCTCGTCGATACTCGTGCTCGGCGCCACAAGGCCCGGGACCCTGGCGGCGAAGGCGCCCGTGCCCAAATTCCGGCGCCTTATCCAGATCGTGTTTTCGATAATCGTCGCGGGGACCGCGATGCTCCTCGCCGGCCTCGCACCCGGGGGCATTTACGCCTTGGCCCTAAACGGCTTCGGGCAAATTGGGTACCCGATCGCCTTCTTCCATGACGGCGCGCTTACCACCACGACCGCGGGAAACGTCTTCACAGCCCTGCTTCTCGCGCTGCTTGCGGGCGGAACCTTGATATCCGTTTGCTCCGCCGTCCTATCGACCGCAACGAGGCGCGTCCTCGCGGGCCCCCTTGCCTCCGCGCTGCTTGTCGCGGCCCCGGCATTCCCGTTACTGTCCGATTCGGCACTGGGGCATAGCGCCGCGCTCAATCTCCTGCCGCTGCCCGTGTTCTCGCCTATCGAGGCAACGGGTTACGTGGGATGCTTCCCGACGGAATTCATTGGCTCCGGTTCAGGCAGCGCATCGATGCTTGCCGTGGCCCTGGCATACGTCGCGGTCTTTTTTGCGGTCGGCGCCGTTGCGACACGTTCCCCCAAACAGCCTGGACCCGCGAAAAAGCACCATGGGCTCGAGCTTCTGGACGCGAGCGTGGGATACGGAAGCACGACGATACTTTCAATCGGGTCGCTTTTCCTGAGCCCGGGAACGGCGGCGGGCCTCGTTGCCCCCAACGGCTCGGGGAAAACCACCCTTCTTGAAGCGCTGTCGGGCCAATTTCCCACCCGCATCCGCTCGGGAAGCCTGGCGGCAGACGGAATCTGCCAACGCCGATCAGCCGAATTTGCAGAACTCGTCTACCTGAGCTCTTCGGGCAGCGCGGATCTCTATCCCACGCTATCGGCCATCGAGCACCTTGCTTTCGTTAGGGGGGCGTGGAAATCGGCCGCCGACATCGACTCGCTCTGCAGCTCCCTCGGAATCTCCCCATATCTCGACAAGCCGACCCGTAAACTCTCGACAGGAATGAAGCAGCAGGTAAAGCTTGCCATGGCGATAGCGACCGGTTGCCCGTACCTCATCCTCGATGAACCGCTGAACGGCCTCGATCCGGGAAAACGGAAAACCTCCTGCGACGCGATGCGCAGCGAAGTGGCGCGGGGACGCAGCGTGCTCATTTCAAGCCACCTGCTCGACGACCTGGCAGACCTCACCAACTCGTTCTACTTCATCGAGTCCGGCACGCTCGTGGAAAAGATCAAGTCGTCCTCGCAGACGCTCAAGCAGGAATACCTCGATACATACGAAGGAGGTGAATGACATGAAACTATTTGAACAGCTGAAGTCCAATGCGTCGCGCATGGCTGTCTACGCCATCCTCGTGGCAACGGCTTTATGCGGAATCGCGGCACCCGTCTATGCGCTCAACGGGGAGAAAGGCGATGTCGAACCCGCGTACATGGCTTCGACGGTTAAGGACCGGTACAAAGCCTTCTCTGGAGACACGTTTTACGTAGCAGAGTACGACACGACCTACCGTCAGCTTCGCTACAACAAGAGATACGAATATCTAGGCGCAAAAGTAATCAGCTATACGTCGGGTTGGTACGGCCCCAACTATGGACACATAACCCAGTTCAAGTGTAACTACCGTGTGTACAACTAAAGCAACCGGCCGGGACGAGGGGTGACGCAAAAGCGTCGCCCCTCGTTTTTAACCATGTCAACTGAACCTAGTTCAGTTTGGTTGATTTCCGATCTCAGCCGAACACATTGAGCGGAAAGGCCGTTCCCGCAGTCAGTCGAACGTCCCCGGGGCCCTTCTCAGGCCCCGGGGACGGCATTTTCCCAGTTGAAGGAACGGTGGAGATGTGTTTCGATGGGTCAGATTCGTGTCGTTCCGAAAAGACCGTGAACCTTTTGTGGGACACGCGGCGCCGTGGTACCATAGCCGAGTTTGTTGTCTTGGTCGGAAACCAAGACGCCTTATGCGCTGATCGGTAACCAGCGCCTGACCAATAAGGAGTCCTACCATGAAGCAGGGTATCCATCCCCAGTATGTCGAGTGCACGGTGACGTGCTCCTGCGGCAACACCTTCAAGACGCACGCTACCGTGTCTGAGATGAAGGTCGAGCTTTGCAACGAGTGCCACCCGTTCTACACCGGCCAGCAGAAGTTCGTCGACACCGGTGGACGCGTCCAGCGCTTCGCCGACAAGTTCGGTGGCGCCGCTGCCGCCCAGCTCAAGAAGGCCGAGGAGGCCAAGGCTGCCAAGGCTGCCAAGGCTGCTGAGGCCGAGGCCGCTCGCAAGGCCGCCGCTGAGGCTAAGGCTGCCGAGAAGGCCAAGCGTGCTGCTAAGTTTGCCGAGGAGGCTGCCAAGCAGGCCGCCGAGGCTCCCGCAGAGGCTCCCGTCGAGGAGGCCGCTGCCGAGGCCGAGACCACCGAGGCTGCTGAGTAAATAGCTCGCCGAGGAATCGCTCGCATCCATGGCAAAAGGGCCGTGCATCCGTTTGGGTGCGCGGCCCTTTTCTTTTTATTGGTGCAGGCTAACCCGTTCCCATTGCACCAGATTGGTGCGAAGGGGACGGGTTGGTTTGCACCAAATGGCAGAGTGACGGCGTTT
>DBEXMY010000132.1:0-3295 GCA_048168905.1 Collinsella sp.
TTCCGCAATGGACGCCTGCTGCTCCCCCACCGTTGGAACGTGGATTTTTTGTCCATCAGTGACCTTGGATGCCCGGTTAAGCCCCGTAACGTCTGCCTCGGGCGTAAGCCCGCCGGCGGCATCAATCGCCTGAGCCACCCGCGCGCCGTCCTTGAGACGATATACACCGGGCGACACAACGGCGCCGTCGACATCGACATAGACCTCTGCCGCGGCAGAAGCCTTAGCCGAAGAACCTTCGGATGTCTTTCCGCTCGAGGCATCACCGGATCCCGGCTCCACCAACGAGCCTGAACCGTCAGTGCGCTCAAACGACACGCCACCGGCACCGCCGCCAAGGTTCGCCATCGCCAGTCCACTCGCCATCGCAATGACGACCAGTATCGCCATCACCACTGCCTTATGACCGAACAGCTTGTCCGCCAAGCGGTCCATCCGTTTGACTCGTTCGTGTTGTTCGCGCTGCGCCATAGCAAAACCTCCCAACACCATCGTGTCAGGAAAGGAGCTCCACAACAGCCACGCTCCAAAACCGGTTTTAACGGTCAAACCAAAAGCTGACCAAAACCTTGCGGAAAAGTGTCCATTTATTCAGGCACACGTCGACAAATGAACCGTTTATCGCCTAATGCCCAGATAGAAAAAGACCGACGATGCAAAATCACCGCCGGTCTATACACAACATTATTCGTGATCTTGGTAAATCTCACGTGGAGCGAGCTCGGAATGTTTGCGTTTTAAGGTCTTAGGGGCCTTATACGTGTTGCTCTCAAAGTCGATGTACTCAGTCTGTTTGAGCAAACGCTCAATCATCTCCTCGTGGTCGAACAGCTCCCAGGCCTCGTGCACGGCATCGAGTTTGGCGTGTGTCTCGGGACGACGCGGCATAAACAGCGTGCAGCAGTCGGGAGCAGCCTCGGTCGAGATACCGAACGTACCGATCTCCTCAGCGCGTGCAATGATCTCCTGCTTGTCCGAACCGATCAGCGGGCGGAACACGGGGATCTTGACGGCCTCGTTGACGGCCATAATGTTCTCGAGCGTCTGGGATGCAACCTGACCGAGCGATTCGCCGGTCACGATAGCCTTGGCGCCCTCGATATGCGCAATGCGCTCAGCAACCGAATACATAATGCGGCGATACATGATCACCCGCAGGTTGCTGGGGCAGGTCACCGAGATCTCACGCTGACAATCGCCAAACGGCACCACGTACAGGCGGCCGATCTGGACACCCGGCTCAAGCGCACGGATGATGTCCTGCACCAAATATTCGCTCGTATCAGGCGTCTGAGGACGACCGGAGAAATGTACCGGCACGCACACCGCGCCGCGACGCGCGAGCATCCAGGTCGCCACCGGAGAATCGATGCCCGAGGAAAGCAGCGTCACAACCTTGCCGGCAGACCCCACCGGAAGACCACCCACGCCGCGCTCAGAGCGCGCATACACATAGACGCTACCCTGGACCACCAGCACGTGCACCATCGCGTCGGGATCGTGCATCTGGACCTTTTTATCGGGAAACGCCTCGCACAGTACCTCGCCAACCTGTCGATTGATATCAATCGAGGTGAGCTCGTAGTCGGTGTTAGAGCGCTTGGCGTGCACCTTAAACGAATCGAAGGAACCAAACTCGCGCAGCGCCTTCACGGCGGCGGCGCAGTACTCCTGCGGGTCGCGGTTGGTGTGGTACGCCAGGGACACACGGGCAACACCGGGGACGGTGCGGATAACGCGCGCCGCATCGTCGGCCTGATGCTCGTTAAAGGTCACGAGGATATAACCGGAAATTCGAGACACGGCATTCACGGAAAAGGCGGCCAAGGCCGCCTTGATGTTATCCATGAGGATATGCTCAAAATGTGCGCGGTTCTTGCCCTTCAGTCCAACCTCGTGATAGTGGACCAGGCAGACGCGAGCTGCCATTTAGGCTTCAGCGACCTTGTGGCCGAGCGCCTTCTCGTAACGGGCCTCGTCGTAGGAGATGTCGCCGTCGACAATCTCGTCCATAGCCATCGAGATGGTATCGGCGCCGGAAAGCGCAATGGTGATGTCATCGACATCCTGGACGGCGAGCACGCGGTTGTGCTGACCACGCAGCATGCTGTTAATGTCGCAGGCGCGCTTGGAGGCAAGCGAGGCGAGCAGGAAGCGGTTGTGATCGGTCTTCTCCAGAAGATCGTCAATGCAAGGCTTTACAACGGACACGGACCTCAGATCCTTTCATGCATATCGAGAACGCGAACGAGCTCATCGGTCGCGCGGTCGAGATCGTCATTCACCACGACGTCGTCGTAGCGGTCGGCAAGGGCAAGTTCATCGGCGGCGTTTGCCATACGCAGCTCAATCGTCTCGGGCGTCTCGGTACCGCGACCGACCAGACGCTCGCGGAGCACCTCGAGCGAAGGCGGCTTGATAAAGATCAACACGGCCTCGGGGAAACGCTCCTTGACCTGCAGGGCTCCCTGGACATCGATCTCCAAGATCAGAGACGAGCCAGAGGCGAGCTTGGATGTGACCTCGCTCACCAAGGTGCCGTAGCAGTTACCGTGGACCTCGGCCCACTCAACAAACTCACCGTTTGCCACGCGGCGGTCGAACTCCTCGCGCGTCAGGAAAAAGTAGTTGACGCCGTCGACCTCACCTTTGCGTGGTGCTCGCGTGGTAGCCGAAACCGTCAGGCCCAGGTTCGAGCGACGCTCGCGCACACGAGTGACGAGCGTGCCCTTGCCTGCACCTGACGGTCCAGAAATCACAAAGAGCTTTGAATCCTGAGCGCTCACTTATTTGGTCAGCTGCTCGAGGAGCTGCTCGCGCTGGCGGACGCCGAGGCCCTGGACGCGACGGGTAGCGGAGATGCCGAGCTCCTCCATGATCTTGGCGGCCTTGGCCTTGCCATAACCGGGGAGAGACTCGATGAGGGTGGAAACCTTCATGCGGGAAGCGATTGGGTCATCGGAGTTGAGCACGGACTCGAGGGACTTCTCGCCCTTCTTGATCTGCTCGCGAAGCTCAGCGCGGGCGTGACGTGCGGCGGCAGCCTTCTCAAGAGCCTGCTTGCGCTGCTCGTCGGTAAGCTGAGGGAGTGCCATTCGAACCTCCAAATAGTTGGGTTATATCTGATGCAATAATTGGCATTTTAGCACGTCAAACGCACTAAATGCCCAATCTACGGCACCATAGGTTAGACGATACCTGCGAAAAGTGCAATATACGGAGGTTAAAGTTGAGCCCCTGACCTGCGATTCCACACAAAGGATGGGAAAGTTTTCGCAGGCACAGGGGCTAATTT
>DBEXMY010000133.1:0-1643 GCA_048168905.1 Collinsella sp.
TAGGGCTTGCTTCGGCAGCGCTAACAATAAGGGCGGCTCTGCTAGTCTCGGGAGACCGCGGCATTCGGCGGGCCTACCGAATGCCGCGATCAGTAGCGGTCAGTAGCGGTCAGTATATTCTTCGGAGCCGTTTCTCTGGGCTTCGGCGGACTTGCCAACTCGCGCTTGGGCACTACTCAGTAGATTACTCAGCAGTGCCCAGTAGATTACTCAGTAGTGCCCAGCAGGGGGAGGGCAGCAAACGCAATGGGCCTGTTTCCCGGCTAGGACCTGCAGCCTCAAACTTCGCTTGGCATCCTGTAGAACTGGTGCGGGTCTTTCGGGCTTTTCCCTACCCATTCCAACAGGCCTCGCCCGGCAAGGTCTTTCAGAGTCTTCGAGGCCGTTTTCCTACCGACATTGGACTCCCGCGCGAGGTCGGAGGTCGTGATTTTCCCCTGAGCGGCGGCAATTGCCATCGCTGCTCGTTCGCGCTCGCTGAGGAGCGGTCGGTTGTCGGCCGCGGTTCTCCTGAAGGCCGCTTTCTGTAACCCAGGACGCTCGAAGACGACGACGGTGCTGTTGACGGTCTGCTCGAAGCGGAACCTCACGCCGGCTGCCTCGCAGGCCTCCTTGATGCGCGGTATGCCCGTGCCGTACTGCTCGATGACGCCGGCGCGGAACAGGGTGCGCGCGATCGCGGGGTTTCGGAGGCCGAACTCGCTCGCGGTACCGTCTAGGTGCTCTTGCGGCGAGTCGCCCTCGGGGAACAGGCCCGGGCTCACGATCTGGACGGTGTCCATGAACACGTTGACCTCGACGGCGGTGCCGGTGGTGTAGTCGCGGTGGCACAGCGCGTTGGCAACCGCCTCGCGGATGGCCTCGGCCGGGATCTCGGGGATCTCCTTGCGGTACATGCCCGTCTCGCCGATGACGAACTCGCGCCTGATGTTCGACGTCACGAAGTACTCGGCGAAGTCGAGCAGCTTGAGCATGGTGCCGCACTCGCGGCGCAGGTCGAGGATCTTGGCCTTGGTGTTGCCGCCCAGAAGCCCCAGCTTCATCCTGGGGTAGGTGTCGGATCCCTCGCAGAACAGCTCCACCGCGGCGTTTCTTAGGCTGCCGTCGGGCGCGACGAGGTCGAGCCTTGCCAAGGTGTCCTCCACGCCGGCGAACCCGCCGCCCACGCGTCCGGCCCTGCCGCCGCGCGCGACGAAGTCACGCACCGCCTGCTCGTCGGCGTCGGAGACGGGCCTGCCGGACGGCAGCGAGTCCCACGGGCTACGGGCGCGCTCACGCTTGACGACCATGGCGCTCAGCTCCGAGGCCGACAGCGCTTTGTTCGAAGTCCCCACGCGGGTGAAGTAGCGTCCGTCGGCGGAGTAGGGGGCGTCGGCACCTGAGAAGGCAATTTTGATGTATCGCAGCCCATCATCGGCGTCGAGGCACTCGACCGTCGGGAACACCGCGGGCTCGATCTTGTCGGACACCCACGACGTCACCTGGCGCAGCGTTGCGTCGCTGACATCCTGGCCGATGACATCGCCGTTGTCCTTCACGCCGAAGTAGAGCTCGCCGCGGCCGTGCTTGTTCAGCATGGCGCTGATGGCTTGCAGTGCTTCTTTATGCTCGCCAGTGGACTTCTTGAACTCGACGGTCTCGCT
>DBEXMY010000134.1:0-2951 GCA_048168905.1 Collinsella sp.
AGGCGCCGCCAGAGCGACTCAGTGAGCACAAGGGCAAGGTAGACGATGACCGCAAGACCGGCGTGGTCAAGCGCTGTGTTCAAACCGAGGTCGAGCCAAACGCCCGCCAACGCCGCCACGGCACATGCGCCGGCAAGCCCATTGGGAAACCGTCGCTCTCGGGCATCAATTGCCACGCCGGCAAAGATGCAAATCCAAAACGGGATATAGGCCATCGGACTCCTCCTCGAGCTGCATCGCAAAAGCAAAAACCACCACAAAGGTGCCTGTCCCCTTTGCGGTGGTTTTGGTGGTGGTTATTTGGCGCCTTGCATGACCTCGTCAAGGGTAACGCTGACGGCGTGCTGCGTCGGGACCCAGTCGACCTTCAGGAACAGCGCGGCCACCGTGATGGGGATATAGCTGAACATAAAGATCGGGAAGGTAAACAGGTTAGTCACCAGACGCCACTTTTGCGCGCAGTGAATGTGCTTGTACTCAAAGATAGTCGTGAGCAGCGCCAGGATAAAGAAAGTCAGATACATCATGGCGAAGGTCATAATGAGCGAAGCGGCACAGGCCTGCATCTCGACTTCGGTAGCCAAAAAGCCGTGCGAGAGTCCACCCACGATCAGGAACGTCGCATTGGCGAGCATCGAGATGAGCGACAGCAGCATACCCGGGGCGATCGTCATGAACATGTCGTAGGCGGCAAAGCGATGGTAGCGGAAGATCGACTTGACCAGGTGCTTACCGTAAGTAAAGAACACCTGGTAGAAGCCCTTGGTCCAACGCATGCGCTGTTTCCAGGACGCCTTAAACGTCACGGGTTGTTCGTCAAAGAACTCCGCCGGCGCATAGCCAATGCGAATGCCGTGAATGGCGCAGAACGTGGTGAACTGAATGTCCTCGGTCAGCGTGTGGAACTGCCAACCGTGCATGCCCTCGATAACGCTGGCGGAGATGAGGTAGCCCGAACCAGAGACAGCGCAAGAAGTCTTGCAAATGTTGCGCGCGTTGTTGAGAAAGCGCGCCTCGCGCAGATACCACGTAGCATTAGCCGCCGAAATCCACGAGCTGCCGAAGTTTTTGGAATTGCGATAGCTCGTGACCACATGGAAGCCCTGGTCAAAGGCATCGTTCATCTTGGAGACGTAATCGCGGGAGATGACGTTATCGGCATCGAAGATAAAGTAACCTTCAAACGTATCCGGATACTCGTTAAGGATACGGTCGAAACCAAAGTCCATGACCCAGCTCTTACCCTTGCGGGCAAGGTCGTTGCGCTCATAGACAATGGCGCCCGCCTCGCGCGCAAGCTGTGCCGTGTTGTCGGTGCAGGCATCGGCGACCACAAAGACCTCGATAAGCTCGGACGGATAATCCTGGTCCTTGATGGAGCGAACGAGGTTGGCGATCACGGCCTCCTCGTTATGCGCCGCGATAAAGAAGGCATAGCGGTGGAGTTTTTTGGCCTTGGGAGGCGCGACCTCGCCACGAAGAGCACCGATGACAAAGAAGACCACCTGGTACAGAAAGCAGACCGTGAGCAGCGTGACGACAATCTGGTTGAAGATCACGATGGGCGTGTTGGTTTGTAAAAAGGCGAGCATGCAGGCTCCCAGGAACGCGTTACGTAAACAATCGTATATCTTACCGCAGGCTAGGGGCGTTCAAGAAACCACCTAATACTGACTAGGCTTCGAGAAGACCGAGCTGAGGAACGATCTCGTCGCCGGCAGCGGTGCGACCAAGCGAGCGCGGGGCCAGGTCGTCAAGAACCGCAGCGAGATCCCACGGCAGCTCGTCGCGGCACTCAATGCGCTCCCCCGTCACGGGATGGTCGAATGCAACACGCCAGGAATGAAGGAATTGCCTGGTCAGACCCTGATCGGCGCGTGCATCGCACTTGCCGTAGAGCGGATCGCCCACGCAGGCGTGGTTGATATGGCGCATATGCACGCGAATCTGATGTGTGCGGCCCGTAAACAGGTGGCACTCGACGAGCGTATAGCCGTCGTCAAAACGCGTGGAATCGAAGCGCTCGAGGACCTTAAAGGTCGTAATGGCCTGGCGCGCGAAAGGATCGTCCGAAACCGCCATCTTGACACGGTCACGCGTAGAACGGGCAATGCCGGTGTTAATGGTGCCCTCATCCATAGCGATATGTCCGTGAACGAGCGTGATATAGCGACGATCGAGCGTGCGCGTGCGAATGAGATTTTGGAGTGCGCGCTGCGTGTCGTCGTCTTTTGCCGCAAGCATGAGGCCCGAGGTATCGCGATCTAAACGATGCACGATGCCGGGGCGGTCCTCACCCTGCACGGTACCCAGATGGTCAATGCCGCAGTGGTAGACCAGAGCGTTCGCAAGCGTGCCGCTCTCGTGGCCATGGGCGGGATGGCACACCAGGCCGCGCTGCTTGGAGAGCACGATGAGGTAGTCGTCCTCGTAACGGATATCGAGGGGGATGGCCTCGGGAATCACATCAGTGGGATCATGCGGCTCGGGCAGGTCGACCGAGATACGGTCACCGGAGCGCACAGCATATTTTTTTGATAGGCAGGTCTCGCCGTTCACGATTACGGCGCCGCCCTCGATCAGATGCGCGCAGGCAGAGCGCGTGGGGCAGCCGTCGTTGGCACCCAGAAAGGCGTCGAGACGCTGGCCAGAGCAATCGTCGGCAACAAGAATATGGATGTCGGCCATTAACGCTCATTCCTTTCGCGAATCTTGCGGGCACGCTCCCCACGCTGCTTGGCTTTGCGCTTGGCGCGGGCCTCATCACGGGCATTGAGCTCGGCAGTCGCATCGACTTCGCGGGCCGCAGGGCTCAAGAACATGTAGCCGATGAGGGCAAGCACAACGCCTACGGTGATGCCGATATCGGCCACGTTAAAGACGGGAAAGTCGATGAAGGTGGTGGCAATAAAATCGGTCACAAAGCCAAAAGTCAGACGGTCGATCGCGTT
>DBEXMY010000135.1:0-3464 GCA_048168905.1 Collinsella sp.
CCGCTTGCTGGGGGAGCAAGCGGGCGCCTGTGAGCGAATATGTTTGCGGCGAAAGCCGCGATAAGCGGTGGGGTGGCGACTAGTTGGTCGTACCGGAATCGTCGCCCGTGCTCGTGCCCGAGCCCGAGCCCGAACCAGAAAGTGCGACCGTCAGCGTAATCGTGCTGTCGGTGGACTGCTTGCCAGTGGGGGAGACGCCCGTAACGGTGGCATCCTCGTTACCGCTTACGGGATTGCCGTTCTGGTCACAGAAGCCAATGTTATAGAAACCGGCGTTGTCGAGCGCGGTAACGGCGGCGGAGATGCTCTTGCCGTACAGGTTGCCCGGGACGGTGGCCTTGCCGGACTTCTTGGCAATGACGACGGTAATCGTGGCGCCGGGCTTCTGCTTGCCGCTGGGGTTCCAGCTGATCACGGTGCCCTCGGTAACCGAGTCGTTCTCCTGGTAGCTCACGTCGACGCCAAAGCCTGCCATATCGAGGGCGTTGCGCGCCTGGGCCTCGGTCATGTCGGTCAGGTCGGGGACGGACGTGGTATCCGGGCCGCTCGAGACCTTGTACGAGATGGTCGTGCCCTTCGCGACTTCCTTACCGGCTTCGGTGCCCTGCTCAAAGACCTGGCCCTCATCAGACTCGTTGGCCTCCTCGGAGGCGTTGCCCTTCAGGCCAACGCTTGCCAGTGCGGCTTCTGCTTGGTCCTTGGTCAGGCCGACAAGTTTGGGAACCTCAACCTTTTCGGAGGGCTTGGGGCCCTTGGAGATTACCAGGTTCACCTTGGTGCCCTTGGTCTTCTTGGTGTTGCCGTTGGGTGTCTGCTCGGCGACCTTGCCCTCGTCGACATCGTCGTTGTAGCTTTGGTCGATGGTGCCGACCTCGAGGCCGGCTTCCTTGATCAGCTCGACGGCGGTCTGCTGGTCCTTGCCCAGCACGTCGGGCACGGTGACCTGCTCGCCGCCAAAGAGTCCTGTGGCAAAGGCCACCACGATGCCGATGACGGCAACCGCTGCCACCACGGCGGCGATGATCTTGTTCTTGTTGGATTTGGGCTTTTCGACCTCGTAGGAGCCGGTGGAGCCCGAAACCGAGCTACGGGCGGTATTCTGGCCGCTCACGCCCGAGACGGGACGCACCATGGCGCGCGTCTGATCGGAAAGCTCGCGAGTCTTGGTGGCGCCCAGCTCACCGGGGGCACCGATGATGCGCGTGGGCTCCGAGACGTTGACGGCACGGCCCGACAGGTAGCTGTTGAGCACCTGACGAAGCTCGTCGGCGGTCTGGAAGCGGTTTGCCGGGTCCTTCTCCATGCACTTGAGGATGATGCGCTCAAGGTCGGCGTCGACACCGGAGTTGATCTGGCTCGGCGGAATAGGCAGCTCGTTGACTTGCTTGAGTGCGACCGAGATGGCGTCGTCACCGTCAAAGGGAACGCGGCCGGTGGCGCACTCGTACATCACGACGCCCAGCGAGTAGATATCCGAGGTGGGGCCGAGGTCCTGACCGCGGGTCTGCTCGGGGCTGACGTAGTGGGCGGTTCCCAGCACGTTGTTGTCTTGCGTGAGGTGGCTGTTCTTGGCGCGCGCGATGCCAAAGTCCATCACCTTGATGTTGCCGTCGGGCAGCACCATGATGTTCTGCGGCTTAATGTCGCGGTGGATGATCTCGTGCTTGTGGGCGACCGAAAGCGCGGAGCTGATCTGCGAGCCGATCTGGGCGACCTTCTTGGGGTCGAGGGCGCCGTGGCTCTTGATGCCGCTCTTAAGGTCGGTGCCGCGCAGGTACTCCATGACGATGTAATAGGTGTCGCCGTCCTTGCCCCAATCGTAGACGCCCACGATATAGGGGGAGGAGAGACCGGCTGCTGCCTGGGCCTCCTGCTTAAAGCGTGCGGCGAAGGTTGCGTCGCCAGCATACTGCGGCAGCATGATCTTGACGGCAACCGTGCGGTCGAGGACCTGGTCCTGTGCACGGTAGACGGTCGCCATGCCGCCTGTTCCCACCTTATCCTTGAGGAGGTATCTTCCCCCGAGGACCCTCTGTTCCATTCCTGCTCCTAACATAACTATTCGCTCAACGATGTGTGTAGTACCTACGATGTGGCCGCTGGGGCCGTGTGGCGCGTTGCCGCTAACTCTTCGGCCGCGGCGCGCCTCGGGTGTCCGATTCGATCATGGGCATCACGCTCCCTGTGCGGCAAGCGCCGCGGTCAGGACGATACCGGCGATCTTGGCGGCCTTGACGTCATGCTTGTCGAAATCCTCCAACGCCACCGAGATGGCGACCGTGGGTGAATCGTAAGGTGCAAAGCCAACGAACATCGAGTTGACGTTGGTGCCGACGATCTCGGCCGAGCCGGTCTTGCCGGCGACCTTGACGCCGGGGATCTGGGCATCGGTGCCGGTGCCGGACTGGACGACGGCAAGCATGGCCTGCTTGACCTGGTCGGCCGTGGCGGAGCTGACGGCCTGACCCAGCGAGCGGGACTGCGTGGTCTTGACCACGGTTCCGTCCGGGGCGAGTACCTGGGCTACAAAGTACGGGTCCATGACCACGCCGCTGTTAGCGATGGCGGCGGCAATCACGGCGTTTTGCATGACGGTGGTCTGCGGGCCGGGCGTGTGGTCCATGCCGACAGGCTGGCCGGCGCCGGCCCAGGCGGTCTCCCACTCGGTCATGAGCGACGGGTCGGCCATGATGGAGGCCGCGGAGGTCAGGTCCTGGCCGAGCTTTTGGCCGTAGCCAAAGGCGTTGGCAAACTGTACGAGCGTGTTTGCGCCAACTTCGTTTGCCACCTGGCCAAAGACGACGTTGGAGGACACGGCAAAGGCCTGCTGCAGGCTGATGGTGCCGTAGCTCTCGTTGGCATAGTTGGTGACCGGTGCGTTGCCGATGTCCATGGAGCCGGGCGCCTGGTAGGTGCTGGTAAGGCTGGCGGCACCGGTCTCGAGTGCCGCGGAAAGCGTAACGACCTTAAACGTTGAGCCCGGCGTGTACAGCGCGTCCATGGCGCGATTGTACATGGAGCCGTCCTCGCCGCCGCCCGTCTGCAGCAGGGCATCGATGTTGGTGTTGTCGTAGGTGGGCGAGCTGGCACATGCGAGCACCGCGCCGGTACGCGGGTCGATGACCACTACAGCGCCCTTAAAGCCCTTGAGTGCCTGCTCGGCAGCCGTCTGGATGCGCGAGTCGATGGTGAGCTTGGCGGTGTTGCCCGGCTGGGTCTGGCCCGCGAGCGACGCGATGGCGTTGTTCCAGCTGGAGTAATCCTTAGAGCCGGTGAGCGTGTCGTTCATGACGCTCTCGATGGCGGTGGTGCCATACTGCTGGCTCACGTAGCCAACCACGTGCGCTGCCAGGTTACCGTTGGGGTAGGAGCGTACGTAGGTGCCGTCCTCCTGTTGCAGCGACTCGGCCAGCGTCACGCCGTCGGACGTGATGATGGAACCGCGCTGGATGTACTTGGAGCGG
>DBEXMY010000136.1:0-5624 GCA_048168905.1 Collinsella sp.
GATGCGCTCGCTGGGGAGCCAGCCGCCCTCGGGCCAGTGGCTGCGGGGGTCTTGGCGCGTGATGGCCGTGTAGAGCACGTTCATGCTGGTAACGGCTGTGATGGGGCTATCGGTACCGAAAGCTTGGCGGATGCCGCGCTGCTTATAGGTCGCAAACGGCCACATGATGCGGCTGCGTTCCAGGCCCAGGTCGCGCTCCGGGCCACCCGGGTCGAGCGTGATGTGGCAAGGCTGGCTCGAGGCAATGACGTTGAGTTTGCGCAGACGATCGATGTCCTGAGGCAGCAAATTCTCCAGATGCTCGAGTGTGTTATGACCGTGCTGGGGCAAGCCGTAGAGCTCTGCCGCCTCCTCAAAGATATCAAGTGCGGCATGGATGGCACCGTCGCCGATAACGTGGATGCGCACGGTGTGGCCACGCTCGGCTGCCGCCAGAACCAACTTGCGCATGCGCTCGACAGGAACCGTCAGGCGACCCTGGTCGCCCGGGAAGCGCGGGTTGGTATAGGGCTCAGTGAGGTATGCGGTATGCTCGCTCGACACGCCGTCGAAGAACTGTTTAAAGCCTGGCGCCGAGAGCAGCGCGTTGTTCGCGTAGCGGGCCTGCAGCTCTTCCAAGCGCGACTGGTCATCCAGCAGCGTGGGAAACAGATGGGCGCGGATGGCCAGCTTGCCGGCTGCCTGCAGTTTGTCGTAGACGTCGTCGCGGATAAAATCGCAGCCCGGCATGGGCATGAGCGACATATCGCAGATCGAGGTGATGCCCTGCTCGGCCATACGCCTCATTTGATCGGCGTAAGCGCTTGCGATGCGATCCTCCCCCAGCCACTCAAGGCAGCGCGGTAGCAGCTGCATGGCAGCCGCCTCGTGAGCAATGCCCGTGAGTTCGCCGTTTGCATCCTTGTCGTAACTGCCGCCCGCTGGCGGCTCGCTGTCGCGCGTGACGCCGAGCGCCTCGAGTGCGCGGCTGTTGAGCCAAAGCGTGTGCCCGTCGCCCGAATACATAACGCAGGGACGATCGGGGAATGCCGCATCGAGCGACGCCTTGGTAGGATGCTCGGGCGGATCCCAACGGTAATCGCGCCAGCCCTGCGTCACAACCCAAGCGTCACTAGGCAGATCCTGGGAAAACTCGAGCGCATGTTGCACCAGCGCCGCCTCGGACGTGCCCATATCCATGAGCATGTACGGCGAGGAACCGACCGAGGTATGGAAGAAGTGCAGATGAGCGTCATGGAAACCGGGGCAGACAAACTGCTCGCCGTAGTCGATAACCGGCGTGGCGGCAGGCGCGGCGGCAATCACGTCATCCGGCGCACCGACTGCGACGATACGGTCGCCTGCGATGGCAATCGCCAGCTCGCGGGCGGTATCGATGCCGTCTTGCGCGGTAAAGACGTTCTTGGAGCGGATAATCCGATCGATATGTTGCATGGGCATCCCCATCTCTGGCAGGAAATTCAACACCCCCGAGTGTACTCCCCCGCCCTTGTAACAAAACCCCAAGCGGCAAACGGCAACTTTACCAGCCCTAGCGGCAGGTGGCATACTGGAGAGAGCCTGTACGATTTTGCGATCAACCCAGCAAGGAGCAAATCGACCATGACGAAGACCAAGGCACAGCAGATTATGGCGGCGACCGAGGCTCGCGCGGCTGACGACGTCACCGCAGCCATCAAAGATATCGCTACCGAGTTTGAGCCCTATATCATCAAGCAGCGCCGCCACTTCCATAAGCACCCGGAGCTGAGCCTTGCCGAGGAGCGCACGACCTCCGACATCGCCAACCAGCTCGACGCCATGAATATCCCCTACGAGCGTCCCCTCAAGACGGGCCTGGTGGCGACCCTTCGCGGCACCGCGCCCGACGCCTATCGCGAGGACGGCACGCCGCGCCGCCGTATCCTACTGCGCGCCGACATCGACGCCCTGCCCGTTACCGAGCAGACCGGCGAGGAGTTTGCCAGCGTCAACGAGGGCTGCATGCACGCCTGCGGCCACGACTGCCACATCGCCATGATGCTCGGCACGCTGCAGATCCTGCGCCATATGACCGACGACATCCACGGCGAGGTCCGCATCGTCTTCCAGCCCAGCGAGGAAAACGGCCAGGGCGCCAAGCTCATGATCGGCACGGGCGTGCTCGACGGCGTCGATGGTGCCTACGCCGCGCATATCTGGAGCGAAGTCGACGCCGGCACCGTGAGCTGTGAGCCCGGCCCGCGCATGGCAAACACCGACTGGTTCCGCATCGATGTCCGCGGCACCTCGTGCCATGGCGCCATGCCCCAGCGCGGCCACGACGCCGTTATGGTGGCTGCCGAGATCGTCAACGCCCTGCAGACCATCGTCTCGCGCGAGATCAGCCCCTACGAGCCGGCTGTCATCACCGTCGGCGAGCTGCACGGCGGCACCGCGCGCAACGTTATCGCCGGCACGGCCTACCTCGCCGGCACGGTGCGCACCTATGGCGACAAGACGCACGAGGAAATGCCCGAGCTTATGCGCCGCATCGTGGAGCACACCGCGGCAGCCCTGGGCGCAGAGGCCGAACTTACCGACTACACCATCGCCAACTACAAGGTCGAAAACGACGTCGCCTCGAGCGAGCGTTGTCGTCAGGCCGTGGTCAAGTGCTTGGGCCCCGCGGGCGAAGGCCATTATCGCGGCACGCTTTCGGGCGAGGACTTCTCGGAGTACCTGCGCCGCGTGCCGGGCGTGCTCGCCTTTGTTGGCACGCGCAACCCCCAGATTGGCGCCACGTACGCCCAACATTCTTGCTTCTACAAGATTGACGAGACCGTGCTGGCAAAGGGCTCCATGGTGGCCGCCCAGTATGCTATCGACTTTTTGGCCGAGCCCACGCAAGAGGAGCTCGACGGCCCCACGATCGCCGCGGTTGCCGAGACCAACCCCGACTTGGCCGCCAAGCTGCGCTCTGCCAAGGCCACGGCCGCTGAGGCGCGCGACGCCATGCACGATGCTCGCACCGCCCGCCATGCTGCAATCAAGGGCATCCACGATGCGCGGGCTGCCGCTCGCCACGAGGAAAAGCGCGACGAGTAGCCGTCACGCCCATCCATAACAGCCTGGCTAAAGCAAAGCGGGGGCGGACGTTATCTCAACGTTCGCCCCCGCTTATGTGTCGACCGTTTTTCTAGCGCGTCCTCCGTCACGCCAGGTAAGAGCGAAGGATGGTGAGCCAGCGTGGGGGTTCGAGGTGGATGATATCGTCGGGAACTCCGGCGGGCGCATAGCCGCCAAAGAGCAGACCGGCATCTGCCGGATTGACGAGGCGCACGATCCATACGACGACGACCAGCACGCACAACACGGTGACCGCAATGTCGATACCACGCTTTAGCTTGCTCGATGCCACCTCCTCGCGCACGAACGCGAGCACAAACGCAATCGGCACCACCCAAAACAGCGGATGGTAGGCAAAGGCAGCCGCATAATCGAGGCGCAGCGCCGCCAGCCACGCCCTCGTCATGCCGCATCCCGGACAAGGAATGCCCGTCATCAATCGAAAAATGCAGCCAATGTCGAGCAGGTAGAGCGCGAGCCAGGCGACAAAGAGCGCGCCGGTGCAAAAAAGGGCGCGGCGAAGGAGCTCTGCCGTGCCCCTATGTCCCTGGAAGCTGTTCACGCCGCCCTTATTGTTAGGCACGAGCGCCAAGGCGAGTGTTGTAAGCCGTTGCCATGGCATTGGTATTATTGATGACGATGTTCATAGCGAAGATGGGACCAAGGCCGCACAGGAGCGCGCCGAAGATCTGCCACAGAAGAACGGTGGTGCCGTTTTCCTGGAACACCAGGCCGTAGCGAGGAGCGTTGGCCTGCAGGCGGTTGCCAATCTTGTAATACCAGTAGTACGCGTAGAAGCCGCAGGTCACAAACGATAGAAGGATGAATTCCGCCAGACCCGGCGTGTAATCGCCGTCATCCTGACACAACGTGTTGACGTCGCGTGCCAAGCAATACAGGAAGTAGAACGAATAGATACCGCAGGTCACAAGAGAGAGCAGCAGCCAGCCGATCAGGCTGCGGTCAGCCTTAATGGGGTCATAGCCCATCGGAGCGGATGCGGACTGTTGGGCGTATTGACCGGTGTACTGCTGCTGAGGCTGGGGCGCGGGCTGAATAGCCTGGGCCGGAGCGGGCTGGGGCTGCGGGGCCGCAGCGGCAGAAGCGGCACCAACGGCGGATCCGCAAACAGGGCAGAATTTGGCATCATCCGAAATGGGAGAACCACAAGTGGGACAGAACATGAGCCTCTCCTTTTCCTAAGGCGTCGCACGCCTTCAAACCTTACACGTCTACGTTCTCAACAATAGCCGCGACGTTGTTGCGCAACATTGACCAATTTCCGAGAAATTTTGCTGCAACCGTTTTCCCAGGCATTTTCTTGCTTTCGCAGTAGAAAAAGGCACCCCGGGCTCAGTTGCCCAGGGCGCCTCGACCGGCTATTCGGTTTGATTGTTTTCGGCAGCAGGATTATCGCCCGGCTCATCCGCCGGCGTGGCAACGGCATCCCAATCGGGCTCCGCAGGCGTCGCCTCGGACGCCGGTGCGGGGACAGGAGCAGGTGCCGGGGCAGGGGCAGGCGCGGGTGCCGGGGCAGGGGCAGGCGCGGGCGCCGGGGCAGGCGCAGCACCAGTGGCTGCCGTGGGATTGAATCCCGCAGGAGCAGGCTTCTTCTCACCCGGGAGCACAAAAGTCAGGACGTCGTCCTTGTCCTCGTCGGCCCACTCGCTTGCATAGCGTGCGGCCCAATAGCCAACGGCACGGTGCTTGAGCATCTTGCCAAAGACCGTAAGAAATACGGTGACGAAAGCGACCAGCACCAAGAACAGCGCGAGCGTGACACCACCGCCGGTAACAATTGCCTCAATACCCGTAGGACGATAGTAGTAGCTATACATACCGACAGAGGCAATGGCGCCAAAGACGACCGTCAAGATCCATGTGACAACGTTGGCGACCAGGCCCGTCAAAAACTCGGGAAGGAACGAAGCACAGAACAGCTTGGTCTTGTTGTGCTTAAACGCCGCCCAGACCTTATCGAGCGAAAACGCGCTCTCGACACGCCCGGTCACCGCAAAGTGCATCACGGCGATGTCGGCGAACATCTTAAAGAAGACACCCAGAATCGCCGAGGCAATTAGCGCCAGGACAAGCAGGCCAAGCGAGCCAAACAGCGCAGCCTCGAGCGCATAAGAGCCGTAATAAGAATACGAGCCCGCAGCGCCAATTACCATGCCCTCCACCAGCGAAAGCACTACACCGATAACGGGAATGGCAGCGATAACCTCGAGCACGACCGAAATAACGCTCGAAAAGACTCCGAGACCAAACGACGTGGAACGCATGAGTGGACGGTCCATGCCGTCATCGACCTTGAGCGAAAGATCACGGCCCCACTCGATACCAAAGCCGGAACCACACACACTCGCAATGCAAGCTGCCAAAAAGCCGATGGCAGCCGCAATGCCGCCAATAACGGGAATAAACAACACGAGCACCGACACAACGCAAATCAGCGCCGGCAAAAACGCGATTTGGCATACACGCTGAAGCACGCCCGGAGTCTTGGTCATATCTTGGAACGCCTGAGCCACACA
>DBEXMY010000137.1:0-6755 GCA_048168905.1 Collinsella sp.
GGTGTGCTCGGGGTTGTTGATGAACTGGCTCATGATGATCTCCTTGATCGAACAAAAGTAAATAAAAAGAGAGAAGTAAGTCGCTGTCTCCTGATCACGCCGACGGGCGCAAACAGGAGCCCGGCATTCGTCTTGGTAAGCAATTCATATGCGGGCCTCCTTTCGCATCCCGGTTCCGTGGTTGGCTTAATTACCTACCGCCTTTGTGTGTTTTGAATAGTACGAGCATTGTTTCCCTCGGTCAATCACTTAAAAGCGCTAACCTGTTATCGGTTTTTTAGATAGCTATCGAAAGGACGGACGCCGATGACCCTCCAGCAGCTTCGCTTTCTTATCGCCGTGGCAGAATCCGGCTCAATTAACGCCGCAGCTCAGCGCCTCTATACCGCTCAGTCCAACATCTCAAACGCCGTCAAAAGCCTGGAACAGGAACTCAATCTGGAGATCTTTACGCGCTCCAGCCGCGGCGTCACGCTCACCAACGACGGCACCGAGCTTTTGGGTTATGCACGCCAGGTCGTAGAGCAGGCCGACATGCTCGAGGCCCGCTACGAGGACGGCGGTACCCCGCAAGCCCGCCTCGCCATTTCCGCCCAGCACTACGCCTTTTCGGTCGAGGCCTTTGTCAACGTAGTCGAGCGCTGCCGCGACAGCAAGTTCGAGTTCATCATGCGCGAGACCACCACATCGCAGATCATCGATGACGTCCGCGCATTTCGCAGCGACATCGGCATCCTCTATCTGGACGACTTTAACGCCCGCGTTCTGCAGAAGGCTTTTGCCGATGCGCGCGCGAGCTTCCATCCCCTATTCAACGCGACGGTCCACGTCTTCGTTAGCGAGCGCCACCCGCTTGCCCGCCGCCCGCAGCTGTCCCTTGCCGACCTCACACCATATACGCGCTACAGCTTTGAGCAGGGAACCTCAAACTCCTTCTATTACGCCGAGGAACCTTTTAGCTATATCCCTTGCGACCGCAACATACGAATCTCGGACCGCGGAACACTTACTAACTTACTTATCACGTCGAACGGCTACACCCTGTCGACCGGTGTCCTCTCCAATGAAATGCAATGGGGTATGGCATCGATCCCGTTAGCAGACGCCCCAACGATGCACGTAGGCTATATCATGCACGACGAGCGCAAGCCCTCTCCCCTCTTGCAGCAATACCTCGACGAGCTCAACCGCATCATCCATGCCAACTAACTGTCGGAAGACGGGGTAGAAATCGTAGATTGCTAGCCCCCGGCGGGCATGGCGCTACAATGGTCACTCACACGAAACGTACCCAACGAAAGGAAGCCCGTGAAGGTCATCATCTATACCGACGGCTCGGCCCGATCAAATCCGGGACGCGGCGGCTACGGCGCCGTGCTCAAATACACCAACCCCGCCGGCAAGACCTTCACCTCCGAGCTTTCGCGCGGCTACGCCAAGACCACCAACAACCGCATGGAGCTCATGGCGGTCATCGTGGCGCTCGAGGCACTTAACCGCCCCTGCGAGGTCGAGGTCCATTCCGATTCGCAGTACGTCGTCAACGCCTTTAACAAGCACTGGATCGACGGCTGGAAAAAGCGCGGATGGAAAACCGCCAACAAGCAGCCCGTCAAGAACCGCGACCTGTGGGAGCGCCTACTCACCGCCAAAAGCAAGCACAAGGTTGAGTTCATCTGGGTTAAGGGTCACGCCGGCCACGAGCTCAACGAGCGCTGCGATGAGCTCGCCACCACGGCGGCCGACGGCAGCAACCTCGATATCGATACCGGCTTTAACGAGAGCGACCTGTAACGGCGTTTTCGCACGCTATTTCCTGCCCCCTCGCGCTACACTCATCCTGTAAACCGAACGGCACGAGGGGGATACATGCTGCGTATAGCGACCATCGGCACATCCATGATTACCGACGACTTTATCCAGGTCGTCAACGCCAACGACCAAGCCGCGTTTGTGGGCACGCTCTCGCGCGATGCCGAGCGCGGCGCCGCCTTTACCGCCGAACACGGCGGCGAGCGTAACTTCACCGCACTTGACGAGCTTGCGTCCGCCGACGACGTCGACGCCGTCTACATCGGCAGCCCCAATGCGCTCCACTACGAGCAGGCCCTTGCCTGCATCGCCGGTGGCAAGCACGTCATCGTCGAGAAACCCTTCTGCGCCACCGAAGCGCAGGCGCTGGAAGTCTTCCGCGCTGCCGAGGCAGCAGGTGTCGTGGCCCTCGAGGCCATGCGTCCCCTCCACGATCCCGCCTTCCACGCCATCGAGGACGCCCTGGGCGAGATCGCCCCCATCCGCCGCGCCTCATTGCGCTTTGGCAAGTATTCCTCGCGCTACAACGAGATTCTCGCGGGACGCGCCACCAATATCTTCGACTGCAATATGGCATCGGGTTCCCTCATGGACATTGGCGTCTATACCGTCGAGCCCATGGTCGAGATCTTTGGCATGCCCTCCGGCCTTACGAGCATGACCACTCTGCTCGATCCCACCACGCGACAGCTCACGCACGGCCCCATCGATGGCTGCGGTTCCATCCTCGCCAGCTACGGCGGTGGCCGCATCTCCGTCGAGCTCGCGCACTCCAAAATTACGAATGACCTGCTGCCCTCGCAGATAGAAGGCGAGCGTGGCACTATCCAGATCGACCATCTGTCCACGCCCCGCAACGTCCGCATCGACTATCGCGGCGACGTCGTACGCGGCTCGGCGACCGAGGCACCGCGCGAACAGGGCGAGAACGGCCGCGTGCTCGACCTGCCCAAATCGAGCAACACTATGGAATACGAACTCACAGACTTTATCACCGCCATCGGCGGCATCGATAACGTTAAGGAAGAGATTTGGGAGACCCCGGCAGGACGCCACGAGCTTGGCCACTACCGCGATGTCACGCTCGTCTCACTGCGTATCATGGATGCCGTGCGCCGGCAGGCCGGCATTACCTTCCCGGCCGACGCAGGCAAGCAGGCATAGCGATGGGCCTCTTCGATACGTTCTTCTCCAGCGTCACCGGCGGCAGTCGAGAGCCTCAAAAACCATCAAACGTCGAGCTCGAGCTGCGCCGCAGGCTTACCGTACTCGCAAGCGACGAGGCCACTCAAGACACTCCCCTGCGCTATTTCCTGCACTGGACGGGGCAAGTCCAAGGCGTTGGTTTTCGCTTTACCAACACCAACCTCGCGCAGGCACGCGCACTCACCGGCTGGGTGCGTAACATGGAAGACGGCTCAGTCGAGATGGAGATACAGGGAGCTCCGGCAAACATCCTATCTCATCTCGAGGCGCTTCATGCCTCCTACGAGCGCATGGGGACGCGTTTTCGCCTCGTAGACGCCCAGGTCCGAGCCCCACTTGCCAATGAAGACGGTTTCACTCCTCATTATTAGTATTGTGTGCTAAATACGGTATCATTTACCTACGACCGTTAGTAGAAAAGAGGCGAGGCGCATGGCGGTGCAAAGAAGGAATACCAGGCAGCGAAAGCTGGTTCTTGACGCCGTGCGCCAAAGCTATAACCATCCCACCGCCGACGAAATCTACAACGTCGTGCGCGCGCAGGATGACAAAATCAGCCGCGGTACGGTCTACCGCAATCTTAATCTCTTGGCAGATGCCGGAGAAATCCTCTCGATCAAGACGCCGGGCGGGAGTCGCTTCGATCGCACCATCGAGCCGCACGCACATATCATCTGCACCTCGTGCAGCCGCGTCATCGACGTACCGCTCCCCTTCGATGCCCAGCTCGACGCCAAGGCGTCCGAGCAAATCGGCTGGCACGTCACGTCGCACTACACCATCTTCGAGGGTCTCTGCCCTGACTGTCGGTAGATGTTTGGAACATGCCTTAAAATCCACCTTTCCGCACTTTGCAGCAAAAAGTAGATTTCTAGACATGTCCCAAATGTCTACTCAGCAAGTAGACGACGCAGCTCTTCTTCGACCGTGCGCACGTAGCGGACGCGGTCGTTAATGCCACGCATAGAGGGGTTGCAGCTCTCCATCAGATAGGGATGGCCCACGACGTTGAGCATGTCGCGGTCGTTTTCGTTATCGCCAAACGCCATCATCTCATCGGGCGAAATCCCCAGGGCACGACCGTAATCGGCAAGCGCGGAGCCCTTGCCCGAACCGAAACCGATAAAGTCCGTCCATTCGGTTCCCGACGTCATCACGTCGACACGGTCGCTAAAGAGGCGCTCAAAATGCTCCAGCGCCGCCGGCTGATCCACCTCGGGCGTCTGGAAGGCAATCTTAATGACGTCCTCGTCGATGTCCTCGGGACGGTCGACCACCGCCACGTCGCAGTGGACCTCATAGCGCAAATGGTCGACGAACGCATCGTTGCCGCTCATGGTGTAGAGGTGTCCCTCACACGAAAGGGTCACGTCGGCATGGGGATACGCAACCACAGCATTCGCGATATCCATAGCAAGGCTACGCTCCATAGAGCGCTTGACCACGGCACGCCCCTCGCTCATCACCAGGGCTCCGTTTTCGCATACATAGGCGAGCTCATCGGCCACCGGGGCAAACAGGTAGCGCAAGCTCGCATATTGACGACCACTCGCCGGCATAAACACGATACCGCGACGATGTAGCTCATCGATAAGCTCAAAGGCCTCGGAACGCGGCTCGCGCTCCCCCGGATGCAGCAACGTGCCGTCCAAATCACATGCAATCAGCTTGATTCCCTCAAGACCCATATGCTTTCCCCCAAAGCACCTCATCAACAGTAAGACGGACTTTGAATAGCTGCCTCTCAAAGTCCGTCTTACTCATACGCACGTTAACCGCGCGCCTTCTTTACGATGGTAAAGTCCGGAGCCATGCTAACGACGACCTCCGCCGCACTCGACGCAAAGCGCCGGTCCGAATCGAGTTCACGGGTAACCGTCGAGAGCCGAACGCCCTCGACGCCCCGGAGCATGCGGCCCAAAACAGGCTGCACCGGCGTATACATGCGCACGGTATACTCGTCCGAATCGCCTCGAAAAAGCGGCGCATGCATATTGCCGATCTCCCAGCACGCATGCGCGAGCGCAATCGGGTCCATGCGGTCAACTTCGACCAAATAAACCTCGGCGCTGCGCAGGCGCACGACAACCGCCACGGGCACCACGCCCGAACGGTCGACGGCGAGCACGTCGCCGTCGACAAAACGACCGCCGTCGGCAGTATCCAGCCGAACATCGACCGTGCGCCCCAGCTCCGTCACGCCCACAAACGCGCATACATCAGCCTGGTCCCAATCGAGCAGTAGCTCGTCAACTTCAAAGACGCCGCCCAGCTTCCGGCGAAGCAGAAGTTCATAGGACGGATCGTTGAGATTTCCCAAGCATGTCGTCGAAACCAAGCGCTCAGGCATGCCCTAACCCTCGACCTCGACGAGCTCGATATCAAAGTTGAGGTCCTTGCCGGCAAGCTCGTGGTTGGCATCGAGCGTCACAGCCTCGGGCGTTACGTCGATGACGACGGCGGGGACAGGCATGCCGCTCGGCGTGGACAGGAAGAGCTTCATGCCCTTCTCGATCTGCTCGATGTTGGGAACCTGTTCGGCCGGGAAGGTAATAACCATCTCGGGGTTGTGCTCGCCGTAGGCATCGGCAGCAGGAATGTGCACGGTCTTCTTCTCGCCCACCTGCATGTCGACAACAGCGGCGTCGAAGCCCTTGATCATCTGACCGGCGCCGCAGGTGAACTCCAGCGGCTCGCCGCGATCGTAGGAGCTATCGAACTGCGTGCCGTCGTCGAGCGTGCCGCGATAATGAGTCTTGACCTTCTTGCCCTGGTTGGACATGGTAACCTCCGTGATAAGGGCGGCGCACAACGCGGGCCGCCGTGAACATATGGCGCTAACTATACCCTAGTCATACAATTCAAAGACAGTTTGCAAAGAAACGCTGCAACCGGAGGAACCATGGCATATCCCGTATTTGACCTACACTGCGACACCGCCGACCGCATCGGCTGGGCCACGCTCGATCTCGACCTGCGCTTTACCGCTGGCACCGACGGTTATTTCCCCGGCGACGAAACGCATCCGCAAGATTTCGACCTCATCGAGGGCAACGCCTGCGCCATCTCGCTCGCAAAGATCGGCAACACGCCGTGGGCACAGTGCTTCGCCACGTTTGTCCCCGATGAGATTCCCACCGCCCACGCTGCGCGCTTCCAGGCGCAGATCATGGCGCACATGAGCGGCCAGGCAATGCTCAACCACGACCGCATGGTCAACGTACGCAGCGCGGCAGACATTCGCCCTGCGCTCAAGGACGGCAAGGTCGCTTGCATCCACACCATCGAAAACGCGACGTTCTTTGCCGAAGACCCCGCGCTGATCGAGGTGCTCAAGAGCCTGGGCGTACTCATGTCATCACTCAGCTGGAACGCGCAGGGACCGCTCGCGAGCGGCCACGACACCCACGCCGGCCTCACCGCCGCCGGAATCGAGGCGCTTACGCAGATGGAGCACGCCGGCATGGTGCTCGACGTCTCCCACCTCAACGATGAGTGCTTTGACGAGGTCGCCGCCCGCGCCACGCGTCCCTTCGTCGCCAGCCACTCCAACTCCCGTGCGGTTTGCGGCGCCAAACGCAACCTTACCGACGACCAGTTCCGTACCATTCGCGACATGGGTGGCATCGTCGGCCTCAACTACTGCAGCGAGTTCCTTTCCAACGACGCAACCGACAAGACCGCCGCAGACGTCACCTTCGACCAGCTGGCGGCACATATCGAGCACTGGCTCGACC